>NZ_DATMYY010000256.1:0-8882 GCF_035560735.1 Methanospirillum sp. | reverse complement strand
TAACAAATCTTCCATCACCAGACAATCCAGCAACAAGTTACCTCGCTGCCCTTTCCGTCCTCTCACTATTGAAAAATATTGACAATCCCTTGGTGATAGGGGCATGATGCCTCCTGATATCAGCCAGGAGATCAGAAGAATTAAAACTGAACTTAATGCGAAGATCCTTGCCCATAACTACCAGATAGCAGATATTCAGGCTGTTGCTGACGTTGTAGGAGACAGTCTGGAACTAGCTCTGGCAGCAAAGAGTTCAGATGCAGACATACTGATTGTCTGCGGTGTCAGGTTTATGGCTGAAACGGCCAAAATTCTCAATCCTGATAAAAGAGTATTTATCCCGGTTCAGGATGCCGGATGCCCTCTTGCAGATTTTCTGACACCTGAACTCATCGTCGAGTACAGGCAAAAGTATCCTGACGCTGCCGTTGTAGTATATGTCAACAGTTCGGCTGCCTGTAAGGCAACTGCAGATATTGTCTGCACTTCAGGAAACGCTGTCGCAATTGTCAAATCATTACCCAATTTAAGGATATTATTCGGCCCTGATGCAAACCTCGCCGGCTATGTTCAGGAACAAGTTCCTGAAAAGAAGATCATCATTATGCCCACAGATGGACACTGCTATGTTCACCAGCAGTTCAGTCTGGAAGATATCAATAATGCTCGTAAAATCGGCGGGATCATCCTTGCGCATCCTGAATGTCCTGAAGTTGTCAGACACAAGGCAGATATTGTTGCATCAACTGGAAAAATGATCAAAATTATCAGAGATAGTAACGAGCAGGTGTGGCATATTTTTACTGAAGAAGCAATTGTTGTCCGGCTCAGGTCACTCTTTCCTGATAAAAAAATATTCGCAGTCAAAGATGCAGTCTGCAAGGATATGAGAAAAACATCCATAGAGGATCTCATCCGGTGTATCAAAAACCTCCAGAACGAGATAACACTTGAAAAAGACTCATTTGAATCTGCACGGAGATCACTTGACCGGATGCTGGAAGCATCAGTATCATGAAATATCCGGATATTCCTTTGAGACAACTCCTCAGTTTCATTGAAGAAGATGCACCATTCGGTGATATCACCTCTGAGTATGTTCTTGATAAACAGACCTGTCAGGCAGATATCATCGCAAAAGAGGATCTGATCCTGGCAGGTCTATCAGAGATATCCCATATCTTCGAGCATTTTAGAGTGGAGATATCTTCCAGATACAAAGATGGAGACAGGATTGATTCAGGTACGATTGTTCTCTCTCTTCAGGGTGATGCCCATACAATCCTCCTGGTCGAGCGAACAGCCCTGAATCTGATAGGAAGAATGAGTGGAATTGCATCAGAGGCCAGACGAATTCAGGACCGCGTAAATTCCATCAACCCTGATTGCCGGATAGCTGCGACACGTAAAACCGCACCAGGACTCCGTCTACTGGATAAGAAAGCAGCCATGATTGGAGGAGCAGATCCTCACCGGTTCTCACTCTCTGATGCAGTACTTATCAAAGATACACACCGGACCCTGATTACAATCGGAGAAGCTGTCAGACGTGCCAGGAATGCCAGTGCCTACCATCTCATCGAAGTTGAAGCTGAATCTGTTGAAGAAGCCATGCAGGCCGCACGAGCAGGTGCAGATATTATTCTGCTTGACAACATGACACCAGGCCAGATCACTGGTATTATGGACCTTCTCATCACCAGTGGACTGCGAGAAAAGGTCCTGATTGAGCTATCTGGTGGGATTAGTCCGGACACCATCGAAGAATATGCAGCAGTCGGGGCTGATCGGATAAGCCTCGGGATGCTCACTCACACAGTCAGGAACGCAGATTTTTCCCTTGAGATACGGCAACAATCGTAATATCTCCTGAATCCTTTACAAGGATCTCCCGCTTTCCTTTCCATATCTGCACAATCCCATAAACTTGGATGAAGTCTCCTTTAGAGACGTTAGTCATACCTGCAGCAGAAGATGAAATAAAGACCGATACATCCCCCATATCAAGAATCAGATTCCCGCTTGTAGCAGTAGCGGTGACTTTCTGAACAATTCCCTGATGTGATACAAGGACCCCTTCCGGGGACTGGGAGGTATAATTTTGGGCAAATGGACCTTTTCCTACCCCTTCACCAATCCACGTAAAGACAGCACAGGATAGGAACACCAAACAGAGAATCAGCAGAGCAGTTTGTTCCTGCCGTTCAATCATTACCGAGTGGTTGTAGCCCGTACGTCATAGGATTGTCGGTACGTAAAGCCGGGGAAGTTTATACAGTATCATTACAGATGCTTGTACATGCACAATATCCGATATCGGAGAGTTCTAATAACCGGACTCTGCTTTTTTCTTATTCTGATGACCCTGGCAACCGCATCAGAGCAACCAAAAGAGGTGAGCAAGGAGGTTACCAATCCTGATGTTAATGCTACTCAACCAAGTGACCCGGGCCTTGCATGGACAAAAATACCAATGACAGATGCGGTAACAGGAGAGCAATTTTCCATTGATCAACTCGCAAAGACGGGAAAACCCGTCCTCATCCATACCTTTGCAGTCTGGTGTCCTGCCTGCTCAATGCAACTCGGAGAGAGCGAAAATATGCTGACAACATCCCCGGATGCATTCACGATTGTGGGCATTGACATTGATCCCAATGAGAATCAGAACATGGTAAAGCAGCATATCGAGAAAGAGAAGTATGCCGGTCACTTTGCAGCAGCACCTAAAGAATTAACACGGGGCATGGTAGGAACATTCGGAACTAGCTTCGCACTAGAACTCCCGCAGACGGTTATTGTCTGCAGCAAGACTGTGAACCATATGGGGTCAGGACTGTTCAGAGCACAGACATTGAAGAGTGCCCTTTCACAGGTTTGTGCATAACCATGGATTTCACCCCTGAAACCTGGATCCTTTCATTTCTTGCAGGCCTGTACACCCCTCTCGGAGCTATGTGTGTCCTCCCTCTTTATCCCGGATACCTGGCCTTTCTGGCAGGGAGAACAGCCCAGGGAAAGAGGATATCAACACTTCTGCTCGGCCTGGCTGTCACAGCAGGAGTTATTGGTGCGATGCTTGCATTCGGAGTGGTGTTTGTATCCGTTCTACAGGCGTCTACCAGCCTTGTAATAGGATATCTCGGCCCGGTTGTATACCTAATCCTGGCCATTATGAGCATTGGCATGATCTTTGGTGTTGACATCGGCAGAATATTTCCCACAGTTCAGACACCGGAGGCAAAGACACCCTGGATAACAGCCTGTCTGTTTGGTGCATTCTTCGGGCTGGTTGCACTTCCTTGCAACCCGGCATCAATCATCATGCTTTTTGCCCTTTCCACAACGACCGCTGATTTTATTGCGAATTTTATCAACTTTGTCATATTCGGGATAGGTATGGCAACACCGCTTCTGGTTCTATCGGCTTTTTCAATGGATGCAAACCGGAAGGCGGTCGCATTCCTTACAAAATATCATCTTATCATCAACCGGGTGGCAGGAGTTCTGATGCTTGTCGTAGCCTTATATTACCTTATTTTTGTATTCCTCAGTGAATACATCTGATTTTTTACTGGCGGTGTCGCCACAAGTACAGGATTGCAAGCATACAAACGATCATTCCGGCAAGCCCTATCTTTGCGAGATCGGGCCCGGTCTCACGGGATAATGGCTGTTTTTTATACGCATTCCAGTCCTGTTCAAAAACAGAGGCAAAGTATCCGGCAATATTGCGATCCTCAATAATCAGACCTGCCTCCCTATTGAAAGAGGGAGAGTTTTCATTCCAGTTGATGCTCGAGATCAATATAGAATCATCAGCAACCATACCCTTTGCATGAAGTTTAAGCAGGCCCGTACCTGAAAGGTCTAGAAGTCTTGCTTCAATTGGAATATGTTCACGGCTGGCGATGGCTGTGATTTCAGCTACAATCTCATCATTATCATTCTCTTCTTCGATGTTGTAATAATACGAATCAAGGAGAATTTTGACATCAACACCCCTCCGGGCGGCATCTATCGCAGATTCAAGATAGGGGTTTCTCTTTCCGTGTGACCAGTGTTTGATATACGCTTCTTCGATAAACAACCGGGATCTGGTCCCATTTATAAGAGACACAGTAAGATCACTGGTGTCAGGAGCAAGGACGGGAGTTACTAAAGATGCATTGAAATGGAGGGGTGCAAACACAGGTTTGTATGCCTCTGCAGAATATTGGGGAATTTCCGATCTGTTTCCCTGAACATCTGTGACGCCGGGTCCGTTTAGATCTGAGTAAAACACTTTTGAAAAGTAGGAGCAGAGCTCAGGAGATGAGACCAGAACACCCCACCCCCGGTTTCCGGCAAAGCCTGCCTTCGGAAACGAATGCTCTTTGAAATTTTCGGTTGTGAGAAGGAGATCTTTTCCATCAATGACTAGATATTTTGCATGATCATACCTGTACGGAGCATGATCTTCTCCTGATCCTGCCATAACCCGGACTTTGATCCCTGCTGAACGTAACGTAGCGATGACAGCTTGCTCTTCGGAACTGATTCCACCAACAGGTCCTCCCTCAAGCAGCACTGTCACTTTCACACCACGGGAAACTGCCTGGCAGAGTAAACCAGCAAGCCCGGGGTCTGTAAACTCATACACATTCACCAGGATTTCCTGATGGGCAGATGAAATAGCCTGCTCAAAAACCGCACGTCCGCAATCTGGAGAAACAAACGCTGTACCCGTGACATCTGTAAAGGTTTCTGGCGTAAACCGGCTAGCACCCGAAATAAAAACACGCTCGTCCCATACACCATCCGGACCAAGGACATGTACCTGTCCTTTACGGGGTTTGAATGTTCCCGGCCACGTCAGATTCTGAATGATAGAGCCACGTTCCTTTAGCAGGAGTTCATCTTTCTGGTTTGCCATCTGGAACTTTCCGGTCACCATTGGCTCTGGAACTGACGGACTCATTCCAATCAGTTCATAATCCGGGTATCTGCCATTGACCTTGTGAAACGCTTCGCCATCACGGGCTATGGTTATTGAACCAGATGATATCGCACCAGCAGGAAAGGTAATCCGCCCTTCTCCGTCAGTTACCTCAAGAGAACTGAGAGGTCCGTCTCCACTGATCACCAGGTATTCATCGGCATCACCATCCAGATAGGTATCAGGATATACCTCGGTTATCTGAAATGCAGCAGTTGTGGTTACACAGATAAACACTATCAGAAGCAGCGTGATGAGACGCATAGTGCAGAATATACAGACAGCCATAAATGAATCTGCTGAAATAAACTTCTCACATGGAAAAGCCGCTGGTGATCAAGATTGGAGGCAGTCTGCTGCCCCATGCCAGGCAGATCATCAGGACTATTCTCAAATCAAACAAGGCTATCCTGATACTTCCGGGAGGTGGTATCTTCGCTGATGCAGTACGGGAAACTGGCTCGGATGGAACAGTTGCACATTGGATGGCAATCGCAGGTATGGAACAATATGGATGGTACTTATCAGGATTTGGCGTTGAAACAACAAGATACCCAGAGTTTACAGATAAACCACGCGTGATGCTTCCGTATCAGTACCTCATAGAGAAAGATCCCCTGCCTCATACCTGGGATATCACCTCTGATACCATCAGCGCCTGGCTGGCTGACTACCTGGGAGCAGACCTTCTGATCCTGAAGTCAATAGATCAGGTACGCGCAGATGGAGTCCAGATCGAATCAATAAAAACACAAATTAACACGTCTGACCTTGATCCCCTGTTCATCCCATTTATTTTGTGTCATTCGGTAAATGGCATAATTATCAACGGGACTTTCCTTGAGAGAATTACTCTAGCCATGAAGGGAGAGAAGGTTGTTGGAACCGGTTTTGGCACCATAATTTAAGAGGATCAAGAAAGAATAAGATAAGCACCTTTGGAGACATCCGAATATGAGTCAAGAGAAATGTACCTCATGCAACGGCCCAATGGCAGAGCAGGGATCAACCGAATTCGGTTGCCCAGCCTGTGGTGTCCGTATCAGCCGCTGCTACCGCTGCCGGGAACAGAGTGTCGAGTTCGTCTGCCCGACATGTGGGTTCCGGGGGCCTTAAAGCATGGGTGATGTGGCACTGATCATCAAGGCAATGCCGGAATCTCCTGAAGTAAACCGTGAAGATATCAAGAAAGAGATTCGTGCAAAGCTTCCACGTGTTCAGGACATTCAGGAAGAACCCATCGGGTTCGGACTTGTTGCACTCAAGGTTGTCGTTGTTGTTCCGGATGCAGAAGGACAAACCGATGCAGCAGAGGCCACACTGAATAGCATTCCCGGAATAGAGCGGGCCGAGATCATCGGATCGACGCTTGTCTAACTAAAAGAAACCTTTTTTTCAGATTCACTGCTTTGAATCTGATTGCTGAAGATTCTGGAGAATCTGTTCAGTTAATCCGCGAATCCGTTCAACAGAACGCTGAAATGCATGTACCTCTAGTGGGTCAAGTCTGATTGATACCGGAAATACTCCGTCTTTGTTTATTCGGGCTGGAACACCGATACAGACATCACCAATGTTATGCACTTCACTCTTGACATATGCAGATAACGTTAAAATCCGGTTTTCGTTTCCAAGCAGTGTCTTTATGATCGTAGCAATCGCATCGCCCGGTCCCCAGACAGTAGCACCCTTACTCGCAATGATCTGCTGGCCTGATGAGCGGACCATCCCCATGATATCATCAATAGGTAAGTTACCAAACGAGGGCAGATTGGATATCTGAATGCCGCCGATCGTAGTTGCTGACCAGAGAGGCACCATGCTCTCTCCGTGCTCGCCAATGATGCGGGTATGCACTTCACTGACGTGAACCTGAAAGAACGAAGCAATCAATGACTTCAGGCGCATCGAATCAAGGTGTGTACCAAGACCGAATACCTGGTGAGGCTTTTTCCCGGAATACCGAAGTGCCACTGACGTCATGATATCTACCGGATTGGTAACCATCATGATCATCGACTCCGGTGCGTACTTTTGAACCTGTTTAGAAAGATCTGCTACAATTTTTGCATTCTCATGCGCGAGATCGAGACGATCCTGATCTGGTCTCCGGGCAACCCCTGCCGTAATAATAACCACGTCAGACCCCTTCATATCTGCAAGATCACAGCTCCATCGCACTACACTTGCTGTACCCGTAGCTGCAAATGAGTCTATGAGGTCTCGGGTAATTCCGTCAAGGAGAGACTGCGAACCATCCCGGCCATACAACTGGATCTCCCGTATGTACGGTATCCGAGATATCGAGAGGGCCGCATACTGACCAACCCGTCCGGTAGCACCAATGATCGTGACTTTTGTCATGAGAATCAGCGTATAAAAATAGGGACACGTTCTCGGTCGACAGACCGTTGCAACCCTGGTCTCAAGCCTTCTCCTCCGCCCCGCAACCCCGTGGGCGCCGAACGTTCACGGTAAGTCTGCTCCCTTCCGGGCCTGGACCGATCCCCGCGACAACAGGTCGTTCCTTCCTCCGAAGGTTGGATTTCTGGCCATCGACCTCACAGGACAGGGTTTCTTCGTTGAAAGCATGGAGAATTCGGGCAGTACGTGTAAGCCTTCCTCGAACTTCGCCCCCTGCGTACCGGCGGTTTCAGGTTACAGGTGACGTCGATCCACCCGGGCTAGTCCCCATTATTATGCGAAGACTCAGGGAATAAAAACTTCCCCACCTACATCATTCTCCCAGCCCTGGAAAAATGAATGATTTTGCCTAAACTTCTTCTTGTCAAAAGGATCAAAAACAGTCAAAACATCATGATCATGGATGAAAGGAGAGAGTAACTCCATCCGTCCCTGAAATACCTCTACTTTTTTCTCTGCCCCAAATCCTTCAGCAACAGGGAGGGGTCCGTCAAGGAGTTTTTCGCGAGAGAGATGGGGAAAATCCATGGCAAATTCACATTCATCAAGACCCAGTGATTTTTTGTTCACAAGCAAATTAAACCCGGAAAAGTAAGCTGCCGCATACCAGGGATCGTTAAGGACAATATGGTGAACACCAAGGACTCCGCTAGTAATCCCTAGTGTTCCCACCCCAGAACACGCATCAACAAAGAGAGACGGGTGGACCCTTCGTATGGCAGTTTCTACAGAACGTATCTTTGGATCAACTCCATGAGGAAACTCAATATGGCTCGCTCCCTGTTTCTTGTAAGCCACTACTGGACCATGGCTGGTTGGAAACAGATCCGCTCGGACATCACAGCCACAGAGGAGACGATGTTCAGAACATACATGTGATGCTGTATCAGCACAATCTCCAACTCCGGGAGGATCTTTTCCTTCTTTAAGAATGGCAGATATTTGAGGAACTTCATGATATGCACGATGCGCGGCGTCATCATCAAAAACAGAAGAGATCAGAATGAGGGAACGAGTGGGAAGAAACGGAGGGGAACGTAGAAAAACGCCAGGATCAATCAGGGGAATCCCCACAGCAGAGAGGGCTTCATCTCCTGAGAAAAGCCCGGCATCAACCAGAAGAAAGTAGAGCCTGGCATATACATCATCGATAAAAGCCCTGCCACAATGGCAGGGCGGAGGAGGTGAATCTTCTGGCGGACCTGTTTTGTCTCTGATAGTTCTACTACAATCAGAACATGGAGAAAAAATTTCGTGCCGCCTGCTGACAAGGTCCTGCGCATAGCAGATATGATCCTGACCACAGACGGGACAATGCATTCAGATAGTAACACTACGAGATCATCAAATAAAAAATAACCGGATGATGGGCCTGATGCGATTCGAACGCATGACCGCCCGGTTATGAGCCGGGCGCTCTAACCACTAAGCTACAGGCCCAAAAAGAATAACGCCGCCAACAGGACTCGAACCTGTGACA
>NZ_DATMYY010000255.1:0-7432 GCF_035560735.1 Methanospirillum sp. | reverse complement strand
CTGTAGATCTTCTGTCTCAATCACATCAATTGAGATATTTCCACAGTCTTTTGCAAATACGATAAATGCCTGAAGATTCTCAGAGTGAATAGACTTGAGTGATCTGGGAATGTATATTCGAATTATCTGACTTTTTTCAAGATCTTTCCTTTGTACCGATGCGATCTGGCGTATTGCAGAGATGATCATACCAAAATTAATTCGTTTGATGACCCGTACATGACCGACGGACAGATCATCAATCCATACCCGAAACCGGTCAGATGTCAGGATGATTCTGGTAGTATTCAGTTCTTCTCCGGTTTCGGTCATATCTCTACTTTATTGGGAGCACTTCATCCATGCTTCCGGATCGGTATCCACGAAGGTCAAGTGCTACATACGAGAATCCTATGTTGCGGATATTCTTTTCAATCTCTTCTCTCAAGCCAAAAATTTTGACCATATCATCAGGCAATACTTCAATTCGAGCAATATTTCCATGATGGCGTACCCTGACCTGATTAAATCCGAAATTTTTGAGGATTTCTTCACTCTCCTCGATCATCTGGAGTTTTTTATCGGTAATTTCATCCCCATATGGAATTCGGGAATACAGACATGCAGATGATGGTTTATCCCAGAAAGGGAGTCCTTTCTGATGGGCGATCTCCCTGATATCCTGTTTTGTGATCTCTGCCATAATGAATGGATGAATCACCCCGCATGAACTGAAGGCATCGATTCCAGGGCGATGTTCCCCGAGGTCTGAAATATTTGCTCCGTCTGCGATGGATTTACATCCATGACGTGTGGCTGCTTCGGCAAGGGTTGTATATGTGCCAGTTTTGCAATGTCTGCACCGGTCAGATGGATTGATCTGTTTCAGATCCTGTGAAAGTGATTCTCCCTTGAGTATCTCAAGGTTTAATCCAAGTGTTGAAGCATATGAGATTGCTTCTGCAACTCCTCTGCGTGGAACTTCTGATCCGTCTACAAGGACACAGTAGACTTTTTCAGAGCCGAGTGTCTCCTGTGATACTGCTGCCAGAAGCGTACTGTCCACTCCTCCTGAGTACGCAATGAGGATTGGTGCCTGTTCTTTGATTATCTCTTCAAGTCTGGAGAGTTTAGCTCTAAGGTCCATTGGTTATCCATCGGGTCATATGTGCTGAAGATTCAGGATTTTCACTCGTTGTACAAGGTTTTTTCGATCTCTTCTATTCTTCCCCGTTCTGATGTCGTAGCCGGTTTAAAGGGAATGGCACAACAGCATGACGGAACCTGCATGATTGAGAGATCAAATGTTCCAATGTTTCGTGCTAAGATTATGGTCTCCTCTTTATCGTATCCGATGAGCGGACGATAAACCGGCATATCTACTGCGTCGTCAAGAACGAAGAGGTTGTCAAGTGTCTGGGAAGCGACCTGGGCCAGAGATTCTCCGGTAACAATCCCTTTAGCTCCAGTTTTTAGTGCAATCTCTTCAGCAATACGATAGAGATGCCTCTTACAGAGCACACAGGCATACTTTTCGAGGCCCTTCTTTTTGAGTTGCATGCGGTTTGCATACACATCGCCGTCATCGATCACCTGAATAGATAGATCTGGTTGATATCTCCTTAAATGCTCGACGATGAGGCGTGCCCTCTCTTCTGAACTATCATCATGAAATGGTGCTATCTTAATGTATACCGGGATGATTTTACAGCCCCGTTTCATCATCATATACATTGCAACAGGTGAGTCAATACCTCCGGAGTGGAGAGCAACAAGTGTTCCTGATGCCCCAAGAGGCACTCCACCGGGGCCTGGGAATATTTCTGTGTATAAATAACAGTTTTGATCCCTGACTTCTATGTGCAGTTCGTACTCCGGATTTTTGAGGTCTGCCTTTAAAGAGGGGTAAAAACCTCTCAAATGGTCTCCAAGATCCCGTGCAAGTTCCTGGGAAGTGAAGGTATGCTCCCCTGTTCGGTGTATTCTGAGTGCGAAGGTGGCTACGTTCCCGATACCGGTCTCTTCAGCGTACCTGGCTATCTCCTCTCTTATTTCAGGCAGGGATACTTTTTTGCATGGAGAGAAAGAGTGCACACCAAATGTGTACCTGAGTTGATCAGGATCAACCGGACCTGATATCCAGATACGTCCTCTCTCTCTGGTCACAGAACAGTCAGGAAGCCTGCTTGCCAGTGACCGGATCAGGATATCCTCCCATGATCTCCTGACCGGTTCGCTCTTTAGAAAAATTTCAGAATATCTAACTAACCAAATATCAGTGTTCATACAAGTTCCGTTCAGATAAAATCAGAATGCCTCACTATTGTCAGGTAGATGTATCTCATCAACCTTCTGGGATTAAAGTTGGAAACAGTATCTCCCTTGGAGGTTAAAAGGTATGAGAATGAGGCAATGTCCACTCAATGGGCATGAATCGCTCTTATTCCTGATCGTATCCGGATTTGAGAATTCATTCAAAAGAGTCAAAAAAGGGGAGGCAATATCATTATCTCCATCCAGTGATATGTAACCAACACGTGCGGGTTTCCGCACAGGGAGGAACCATGATTCAGGTATGGCGAATTCTTGGAATGGTCATGGTAAGTTTCATGTTGGTAGGAGGGGTGAGCCCTGGTATCGCAGACAGTATCTATGGGTATACCTTCAATCAGCATTTGTGGACTACAACCATAAACACCAATTCAAATATTGACATCGAGTATGATGTTGATATGCCAGATGGTGCCGATTATAATTTGTATGTCTGGGATACCTGGGGAGAAATGTGGTATTTATCCAAGGCTGATGGGAATACCGACTATGTTATCGTACCCCAGCACAAAGGATACAAGCATTATCTGTATCTATATGCATACAAAGGGGAGGGAAAATGGGTGTTGACGTGTGATGATATCAAATGGGTACCCGGGTCTATCAAAGATATGGGACAATATTCCCCAAGCGAGATCCAGGATTTACTAGATAGTAATCCAGATTACCCCTAAACCGATCATTAGATTTATAGAACCATCAGTGAGATGGTTTCTGAATTTTTTTTGGTCTTTTCTATTCTATAACATTCTCATTCACTGGAAACCGGGTGATTAGGCCAGGATTCTCTCATTGAAATCAGAGGTTCCTCATATGATCTGGTAAGAGCTGCCGCTACTGATGGTGCTATTTCTCTTAAGACTAACTATTGTATGTTCACATGGTGGACACGAGGTAGAAATGAATCCTCAAAAGAATACAGGTTCTCTGGCTGCTCTGCCAGAGGATGGAGAATCTTATTCCCAGGGATATGGGACCAGGGTGGTGTCTGAGATCACCTATCCCCGGGAGCTTAGGCGGGGCAATTATTGTTGGCGTATGTGTAATACCTATGCCATATGTATTGGTACCAGCCTGATACCAATCTCCGTTCAATAAACCTGTAAGTCCGCTTTGTATATGCCATTGCCATATGGGGGCTCTGCCCCCTCCTGTTCCTATTCGCATCTTTTGAAGACTGTATGATTATACTATGGGTATATCCTTAATCACCATGGAGCCAGTCAATTGTCATCAGATTTTGAGTTATCAGACAACGAGAGAGAGCGTTATCTCCGTCAGATCCTGATATTTGGATCAGAAGGGCAGGAATCTCTTAAAAAAAGCCATGTATTCATTGCTGGATGTGGTGGTCTTGGCTCCCCGATAGCCCTGTATCTTGCAGCTGCTGGTGTCGGGACCCTTACTATTGTTGATCAGGATGTAGTGGTATTATCCAATCTGAACCGTCAGCTTCTTCACTGGTCTGATGATATCGGGAGAGTAAAGGTGAGTTCAGGCGAAGAGAAACTTCGCTCTCTAAATCCTGAAATTTCCATTCGTGCAACCCATGCTTCAATTACATCTGAATCTGTTCCTGTTCTTGCAAAAGATGCAGACATCATTGTAGATGCAGTGGACTCCATGGAAACCCGTATGATTCTGAACTCCTATTCTGTTAGATATAAAATTCCGTTTGTTCATGGAGCTGTTCATGGGCTGAAAGGGCAGATGATGGTTGTCATTCCATATAGCACCGCCTGCCTGCGGTGCTTTATTCATCATCCACTTAGGTATCCTGTTGTTCCCGTGCTGGGGGTCACAGCTGGCATCATCGGTCTTATGGAGGCAAATGAGGTCATCAAAATAATCACCGGATTTGGAACCGTTCCAGCAGGCAGACTTATCCTTTGGGATGGTGAACATGCAAGATTAGAAAACCTCCAGGTCAGAAGAGATCCCCTTTGTCCGGTATGTGGGAGATCTGAATCTTCTGAGTGAGCGGAAAAATTGTTATCCTGATAATCATTTTCACTGAATCTTCATCATAACTGAAGGATAGATCCATTAAAGGAACAGATCCCATACATATAGGATAATGAGTATGTACCGGATACAGGAAGACCCCATTGATCTGACACAGGTTTTTGAGAATATCGGACCTGATACCGGAGCTGTTCTTATCTTTGCAGGAACAGTGAGAAATGACGGGATGGATATTCTGCGGCTTGAGACCGATAAGGAAGAAGCAGAAAAGGAGATTAATAAGATAATCTCGGAGGCCGAAGAGAAGTGGGATCTCACCTACGTTCAGGTTATCCACCGGTATGGTTCTATGAAAGTAGGTGAAGTGATCGTGCTCATCACGGTTGCATCCGGCCATCGGGATGTAGCATATGCAGCATCACGATACCTTATCGATGAATTAAAAGTCAGAGTTCCGATATGGAAAGCAGAACTGTTTGGCGACAAGGTACGCTGGGTTCCAGGGGCAGGAGAATAATCTAATCGTGCAGCAAGTGGATATCAAGGACCTGATTTATCTGAATAATGCTGCAAGTACCTGGCCCAAACCCCCTTGTGTACTGGATGCAGTAGCGCAGGCATCTTCACTGCCCTATCTGGAATCTGGACGGACCACACTTGAAGGCTTGATCTCTTATCCAGATGAGGGTCGGGGAGCACTCGCTTCTTTTTTTCATACAGGTGATCCACATGAGTGGATATTCACATCAAATGCAACAGATTCACTCAATATTCTGATTCACGGATTTGCTGCAGGTAAAAAATCCCCTTTTCATGTGATCACAACAGAACTAGAGCACAATTCTGTAATCCGCCCATTATTGGCTCTGAAGAAGGCAGGAAAGATCTCCCTCTCTATTATCCCGGCAGACTCGGGGGGGCACATTCAACCTGATCTGATTTGTGAAGCCATTACTCCCGAAACCCGGCTAGCAGTGATAAATCATGGCAGTAACGTAACCGGAGCAGTACAGGATATATCTGAAATCTGCAGAATACTCCATGACGAAGAACTCTTCTCAATAATCGATGGTTCGCAGACAGCCGGACAGATCCCTATACAATTATCAAAAATCCCAGTCGATGCCTTTGTTTTTACCGGTCATAAGTACCTCTTTGGGATTCCCGGGACTGGTGGATTTTTTATCAGAACTCCTGAATCAGTCCTCTCTCTGCATCAGGGAGGTACCGGATTTGATTCGGCGTCTCCTGACCATCCAACAGAGATGCCTGCACGCTTTGAGGCAGGAACTCCAAACTTTCCAGGTATTGCTGCACTGACTGCGGGTCTTGGATACATCTCTGATATCGGTTTTGATCAAATCTGCCGACACCTTGAGGAAATGTCCTGCTATCTTTCAGAACGGCTATCAGACCTGGATGCAGTAACTCTGTACACACCCAATCCTGAAACCCCGATATTCTCATTCAATATCACAGGAGTGGATCCAGATGATATCGGGATGATTCTTGGGAGAAAATATCATATCGTCACCAGGACCGGTCTTCATTGTGCCCCATGGATTCATCAGAGGCTGACTAGGGGGCTGGGTTGTGTCAGAATGAGCCTTTCATTTCTGAACACTATGGAACAGTGCAGGTTTGTGGCTGATAGTATTGAGGAACTTGTGGTATGAAGATTATTAAGTCTCGAATCTCATCAAAATGTACCGATGGTTCAATCGTAAATGAATGTACTCTCGATATTCCGGTTAGTGATGGGTTTCTCCAGTCAATTCAGGCTAAAGGGGAGGTTTCAACCAAACAACTTGGGAACAACACTCTCTTTACCTTTTCCTGTGATCTCTTTTCAATGAAAGGAATGGTAGGAGATACGATAATCTATGTGAGTCACCGGAAAGAGGATGCAGATACAGTTCAGTCTGTGATAAGCTCAATTTTTGAAAAATATCCCTAATTTATAGAAAGAGCCAGAACCCGGAAATACTGGGCTATGCTGATCTGCAGTCAGCTGCATAGCCTCCCTGCCATTCTGGCTGATAAAAAGAAAAGATTTGAAAATTCAGAAAAAAAATAGATCTATTTTCTGATAAGGTTCTGATCAATGTATTCAAGAGCCCATGTATTGAGCGCCTTATACACATTAATCAGTTTTTCTCCAATTGGCGTTAGCGAGTACTCTACCCGGGGAGGAATCTCTGCATATGCTCTTCGTATAACGATGCCATCCTTTTCGAGCTGGCGAAGTTGGGTTGTCAGAACTTTCTGGGTTATTGCTGGTATCTTCTCCTGGATCTCATTATATCGCAGTGTTTTGTCCTGAAGGAAATACAGAATTCTAAGTTTCCATTTCCCATCGATGATATTTAATGCCACTTCAACCGGGCATATCTTTTCTGATTCTCCGGTTTTCTTTTTCATTGGTATCTTCATGGTTCGTATGGATGAATAAAGTTCGTTTTTACAATAAATACGCGTTGATCAAATGTAGTTGCACATAAAACTCGGAGACATTTCGTGAATCAGACGAAATTTTATCAAACATGATGCAATTATCATTGAAAAACCATTCAGGGTTGTATTCACAATCGCGGCAAAGATCCATCCTTCTGATGATTCTCATCGTTGGGGTGTTCATGGCAAACCTTGATGCTGTCATGGTTAACGTGGCATTACCAACGATAACAGTTTTTTTCACAACCGAACTTGCATTATCCCAGTGGACGGTTACTGGTTATATCCTCATGATGACAAGCCTGCTTATCATCGTCGCAAAGTTGTCAGAATATACCGGGATCACCAGGCTATATATTGCCGGCTGGGGTTTGTTTACGCTCAGTTCATTAGCCTGCGGTTTTACTGAAACAATTGTCGGCCTCATTTTCTTTCGTATTATTCAGGGAATAGGTGCATCCATGGTTTATTGCGGGATGGGTCCTCTGATCATTCATGCCAGTGAGCCCAGTCAGAGGGGACAGGTAATGGGATACATCACAACAGCCATTGCATGTGCCACTTTTATCGGTCCTGGGCTTGGGGGTTTTATTACTGAACTTCTTGGCTGGCAGTATATTTTTCTGGTTAATGTCCCAATCGGAATTTTTCTCATTATTTGTTGCCTGAAATATCTAAATATTCAAGAGAAGAGAACTGAATC
>NZ_DATMYY010000254.1:0-2558 GCF_035560735.1 Methanospirillum sp. | reverse complement strand
GTTATATCCTAAAAAACTTGAAACTAATCAGAAAGGGGTACTTAAAGAGCAGATCACCCGGGATATCGCGTTACATTATCCTCCACCTGGGATAACTGCAACAATCACTGGTAATTATGATATGTATACCAGTCTTATTAAGGACCTTACTGATAGCAAGGATAAGATGACCTTCTGGGGATTTCTTCTGGTGCTTGTGTTCCTGATATTAGTGTATCGAAATATCAACGCGATTACACCTATCGTTCCAATTGTGTGTATTGTTGGGTGGAATGCTGTTGCACTGGATATTCTTGGGATATCATATACGCCCATGACAGCCTGCCTTGGATCGATGACTATTGGGGTGGGTGCTGAGTACACGATACTGGTAATGGAGCGGTTTTTAGAAGAAAGGGAAAAGACTAGTGATACTATTTATGCTATTACAGAAAGTGTCAGAAAGATTGGATCTTCAATACTTGTTTCTGGGCTTGCAACTTTCTTTGGATTCTCAGCATTGTTACTATCATCGTTTGTACTGATCAGCAACTTCGGACTTACTACCATTATTGCAGTATTATTCTCCCTTATTGGAGCTGTTGTAATTATGCCCGCAATTCTGGCTCTTGTAAATCAGGTATTACAGTCACAGGAAAAACAGGTTAAAAACATTTAACTTGGCCTTTTTTTGTTCAAGGGAAAAGAGAATCGTGCTCATGTAGATAGTACAAATAGGCTCTTTGTCAGTTTCAGTGGGAAGATGGAGGATGCAATTCAATTTGGATAATGATTATTGCTGAGGAGTTTTCCATATTGTTTTTTTCTTACTCCTCCCGGGTATATCTCTTCAATTATTCTTGGTAGGGCAGGATATACATTGGATATAGGGTTTTATTTTTTATGGTTCACGATTTTATACCCTTGATGAAATTAATCCGCACCAGTTACACGGCATTTTACCGAACACCTGAGGATGGCAATGATTGGAGAAAGTCCCTTATTCATGGCCTCGTTTTTCGTAGGTTAATCTTTCTTATAACTCAAACTTTTCACTCGGGTGTAATTGTCTGGTCATGGAGAAGACCGGGATAATCATCTATCAGGGGATACACCCATCCAGGAGAATTCGGTATGTCAAATCTCTGTTGATCTGGTGGGTTATATGCTTCGGGATTTATCCATCCCATTGTAACTAGTGAATGTATTCAAATCCGGGAGTTGACCCAATGGTTAATATTAGATTCCTGGCGGTGTTACTGGTCACTCTCTCCGAAAAAAACCGGGAGAACAATTGGATGTTCGGTAAAAAACATTGAGGATTAATACTGGGTGTGAAATGGGCGTAATATACCTCATGAACCATCGCATTTTCTGATATTATCTCCCTGGTAGAGTGGTTATCCCATGAAATAGTATGCAGCCATGAGAACAGTGAAACGGGTATTTGAGCTCCCGGTTCGCGTTCTTTACATAGAAGAGAATATTCTTCGCTTCTTTGGTGATAGAGCACTTTATGGCGACTGAAAAATGAATATGTAATATTGTGTTGCACTATCAAAGGTTGGGACGGAAATAAACCCCTACAGACATATCACTTTGTACATTAGAGATGTCAACAGTATTGCTACTTCCCCATAAGACATTGGGATAACTGTACGGAGAAAGGTCAATGTTTTGGCCATTTACAGTTATAGCAGAGGTGTGATACCCATTATTAGGGATGATATACCCCTTTATGATCTCGTCATGGGGGTTTAACATGTGGGTGCCTGTATGTGTAACACGTTTCTAGTCGCAGAATGGTATTGGAATACCGACATTGGCGCATTGCTTGCACTCTTCTTCCGCGTTATTTGAAAGTCCATAATCAGACTGCTCAATGGCTTGACCAGCTTGATTCAACCTGCACCCTTCAATTTGTTTAGATTTTAATGATGTGGTCTGTGGTGCTTTCGGTGTAACTTTCGAAGGTACTTCTGTTGAAATGGTTGGGTTTTTTCCGGAAGTTTTTGTCGGGGTCACATTAGCATTTACATTCATTTTGATTTGTGCATTTGCCTTTTCCTTTAGAGCTGTTTTATCATTCGGATCAATTTTTAAGACTTTGTTAAATGCCTCAATTGCTTCAGCATTCTTCCCCTGGTATTTGAGTATGATTCCCTTATTGTTCCATGCCTCTTTATAATCTGGGTCAATTTTCAATGCCTGGTTGAATATATCTAGAGCTTTGTCAAATTCTCCTTTTTCAACTAGAGCTGTGCCTTTGTTATTTAACGCAACGGCATTGTTTTGGTCAGATTTTATCGCTCGGTCAAATGATTTTATCGCCTCATCAATGTTGCCCTTCGCCTGCAGGTTATTTCCTAATGATATCATATCAACCGTTTGTTTATTATCTCCGCTTGGAGCACTTACCACAGGTACAGGTTTTTCATTTACATTCGGATAATTACGATTATCAGATTTTTGAGTCAGAGAATGACTGGTCTGCGCACCAGGATTGTTAATTTTTTCCTGAGTATTTTCGTCAAATGATGGATCGGCAGTACCGTCGAATTGTTTGAACATCTGTTTAT
>NZ_DATMYY010000253.1:0-2005 GCF_035560735.1 Methanospirillum sp. | reverse complement strand
TACAGTCATAGAAAGAGGAATGACAACACGATGATCAGGACCTGCCAGCATTCTGACCATGTGCGGAACGATAAGGCCGACAAGACTGATAATCCCTGCTGCTGAAACTGCTGCAGATGCCGCAAGTGATGCACAGATAATGAGAACTACTTTCATCCGCTCGGTTTTCATTCCTACGGATCGGGCATCTTCATCTCCCAGAGCCAGAATATTGAGTTGCCATCGAAGAATGATAATGCCCCCAATACCAATTACGATCCAGGGAAGAGCCTGATTGACTTTATACCATGATGCGGTATGAAGGCTCCCCATCATCCAGAAGACAATACTCTGCAGAGCACGTTCATTGATAGCGAACTGAATAGCGGTAAGGAGAGCAGAAAAAACAAATGATGTAATAACTCCTGATAAAACCAGTGCAATTATCGGAGTTTCTCCTTTCTGGTATGCCATGAGATATGCTACTCCAAGAGCAATCAGGCTGAATAAAAATGCACTAACCTGGACTGGGAGGGTGAAAAAGACAGAAACTGCCAAAGCAGCTCCCAGGGCTGCCCCGGAAGAGAGTCCAAGGATGTCAGGGCTTACCAGGGGATTGCGAAATATTCCCTGAAAACATGCCCCTGAAACCGATAATGCCGCTCCGACAAGCATCGCAAGAACGATCCTGGGAAGTCGCATGTTCATCAAAACGGTTGTATGAATCTCAGGAGCTCCATCTCCGGTTACGACACTGATAAATCCGGCAACAACTTCAGAGGGTGAAAGTCCATAGGATCCAATAAAAAGTGAGAGAATAAAAGCAGGAATTGGAAGAGTCAACAGGAAAATGAGAATAATCCGGTGATTGAGTGAGTTCCGGATGTTCATCTCCCCCATACTATCTCAAATCAAGCTGCTGTATAATCTGGATAATGTACACCATACATATCGACAAAGAATGAATCGATTAAGGTGTCCATGTTTATATCCTTAAAGATCTCTGGGTGAAGATCCTTGGCAATTGCCATCAGTGCAAGTGGCTGACATGGTGTAAATGAGTCATACACAAAAGGATCTGTGACCTCATATACTCTACCATTTTTCACCGCTTTCAGATCTTTCCATCCGGCAAAGTCTCCAACACCGCTCATGACATCTGATGGATCTATCTTTTCATTATACCACATATAGATGACATCAGGGTTTAATTTCTGGAGGGTTTCCAGGGAGATTGTTGGGTGCTCAAGCATCTTTCCTTCAAAATTGGCGTTCTCAAGAACATTTTTCCCGCCTGCAAGAGTAATCAGGTCATTTGTTGCACTGTTCAGACCTGCTGTTCCCAGAATGTCTCCCCACATCCAATACACAGTAGGGCGTTTATCACTTTGTAGTTCTCCTGTTTTATCTGTTACTCTGCGAGTGTAGTTAGCCATAATTCTTGAAACTTCTTCTGCCCGTCCCTCATTGCCAATCATCTTGGCAAATACATCATTTGCTCGGGAAACATCAGAGAGTTTGGTATAATACACCCCATACACCGGAACTTTTAGGGTTTCCCTGATAGCCGTGGTAGTCTCATCATTCCAGTCAGCAGACCAGAGAACTACAAGGGAAGGATCTGCTTTTGCCAGTGCTTCCAGATCAACAGCTCCGTTTTCACTCCCTATAGTTGGTTTTTCTCCAAACTTTGGATCAATTGCCTTGAAAAAGGGTATTTTTTTCTCTGGCATCCAGATGCTCCCGATGCCGGAGATATGATCTGCACCACCAACTGCATACATACTGTTCATTGCATTTTCAACCAGGAAAACTACATTTTTGACAGGATATGGAACAGTAATATACTGATCACGATCATCAAGGATAGTGATGGTCTGACCACTGTGATCAGAAGGTTTGATTTCGGTGATGTTTGCTGCATATGCCCCCCCGATGAGAAGAATGCTCAGTATACATGAAAAGAGAACACCCACTTTTTTTTTCATACGAATACCCAACTCGTAATATCTAGTAGGGTAATTAC
>NZ_DATMYY010000252.1:0-2972 GCF_035560735.1 Methanospirillum sp. | reverse complement strand
TATCAATCAAAAAAAGTTAAACGATTATTATGATGTATCAGCCATTGTGTAAGCATTGATATACGGAATCACGGTTGGATATCCGTCAATGTCAATGATTCTCACAGGCAGACCATACACCTCTTCTATCATCTCACCTGTTATATCTTCTTTATTTCCGCAGGCAAATATCTCGCCATCTTTTACAAAGAGAAACCGGTCGATAAATCTGAAAGCCATATTGAGATCATGCATCGTCATAACAACAGCCATCTCATGTTCTCTCGTTACCTGTCTCATGACCTGTAAAATTTCCACCTGATTATGGAGATCAAGGTTACTTGTTGGTTCATCAAGCAGCATTACCCTCGGCTCCTGAACAAGAGCTCTGGCTATTGCCACTTTCTGAAGTTCACCACCACTCATCTGGTTGATAAACTGTAATGCCAGGTTTTGAAGACCCATTCTGGAAATCGCTGCATCAGTCTTTTGAAGATCTGTTTCTGAAAGGGTATATCCAATATATGGATGGCGGCCAAGCAAAATTGCATCAAAAGCCGTAATTCTACTGGTTTCAATCCGCTGGGGAACATACCCAACCTGCGCAGCAATCTCAAGAATAGAAGAGCATGTCAGATCTTTTCCATCCAGATATACTGAACCTGAAGATGGGCGAAGGAGCATATTGATGCATTTGAGAAGAGTTGTTTTTCCAACTCCATTGGGCCCCATTATCCCTAAAATTTCGTTTTTATCAACAGTAAAATCAACATTTTTTAGAATTTCTTTACTTTTGTATGAGAAGGAAACTCCATCTATGTGAAGTATCATCTCGTCCACCCTTTTAATAGTAGATACAAAAACAAAGGAACTCCTAGAAATGCTGTCAGAATAGAAACCGGAATAACAGTCGGAGCCATAATTACTCTTGCAACGGTATCTGATCCCAGAAGCATAATTGCTCCGGCAACGCATGACCCGGGTATCAGGTACCTGTTGTCATCGCCGATTATTCGTCTGACCATATGGGGAGCGACTAGGCCGACAAATCCGATAACTCCGAGAAATGATGTTATGATTGCTGCAAGAAATGATGCTGCTACCATTCCAACAAGCCGTACTCTCTTAACATCCACTCCAAGGCTTTGAGCTGTCTCATCTCCTGCATCAATTGCGTTAAAACTCCACCGGTGATGGTAAAAATACATTGCAATGATAAAGATAACAATTGACATCAGCCAGATCTCATCCCATCCTGCTCTGGAGAGGTCTCCAAATGTCCAGAATATAATTGATGCAAGTTCGATATCTGATGCAAAATATTCGAGGAACATTCGTGCAGCAACGAACAGACTTCCAATTGCTACACCTGCAAGAACCATGACTTCCGGGGATGCTGCCCTGTAGCGTGAAAGCACCAGGATCATGACTGTTGCAAGAAGACTGAAAGCAAAGGCAACAACTGTCGTCAGATATGGATTGAGAATTGTAATTCCATCTCCGACTTTTCCAGAACTTAAAAACATTACCGAAAATGCTGCACCAAATGCAGCAGCACTGGATATTCCCAGAGTATATGGCTCTCCAAGGGGGTTTCGCAGGATAGACTGCATGGCAACTCCTGCAATGGCAAGTCCAACCCCGGCAATTATTCCGGCGATTACCTCCGGGAGCCTTATATCCCAGATAATGGTATCCCATTTTTCGGTAACCGAAATGCCCATAAGAGTTTTGAGGACTTCATCAGGAGGAATAAAAACAGGCCCAACAGATATCGAGATTATTATTATGAAGAAAAGGAGCAGGCAACCAAGGAGAATTGCACGGATCTTTGATCGCGTGTATTGTATATACGCAGTAGGATGCGATCCATCTTTAAGGTGCATAATAATGGAAAAAGAAAAAATGAGAAGTCCTATACGTCGAGTTTGGTATAGGCAAGATTGTCATACTGCTGATTCAGTTCACTGAACAATGGTTTTCCAAGGAATTCGGTGTAGATCTCATCTGCCTTCTTCTTTGGATCAATGTCTGCAAACTTATCGGGATATAATACTGAACCGATGTAATACGCATTGGCGAGTGGAGTTTCCATGTTTGCATAACTCCAGACATTTGGCAGTGTTGCATATACTTTTCCATCCTTTACTGCTTTCAGATTTTTATAAGCCGGGTCAGTTTTCAACTCTTCAATTGCAGTCTGTCCGGTTTTTGCATTTCCAAGAGTTGCGAGATCCACAAATATCACATCTGGATTCCACTGGACAATCTGCTCTTTGGATACTGATCCAGATGATGGAGATCCTTGAGCTACATTCTTGGCATGAACAAAGGCGAGGCCTGGATCGCTTCCTGAAGTTGATTCAAGTCCATGAGATCCCTTGTATGCAAGCCCCCCGATATAGACCGATGGTTTTGACGAGTTATCTACAGACGATGTCCGTGCATCGAGATCTGCTATAGTCTTTTTTATGTATGAGATCAGTTCTTCTGCACGCTGACTGTTGCCATTGATCTCTCCGAGCATTCGTAAATTCCGGTATAATGCTTCCCGGTCCTTATCAGTTCCCATTCCACCTTTCAGAATGGTGACAACCGGAGCATGGACCTTTGCCGATAGTTCATCAGCTTCTTTTGCCTCTGAAATATCTGACTTGTAGACCAGATCAGGATTAAGCGAAACAATCTTTTCTTCATTCAGGTTTAATGAGGCTACTTCGGCTACAACAGGAAGAGACTGAAGCTGTGGGTTTGCGAGTTTGTATGCAGCACCGGAGAGTGAGGGAGTAGCAGAAGCATCATTGGCACTCACAGCTACAACATTGCCGAGATCATCAAGGTAACTAAGGAATCGTGTCGCCATTCCTGTACTTACAACCGCTGCCGGAGGGGCTGATACAGTCACTGATCTATCAAGGTCATCAGTAACAGTTACTGTCTTATTCTCCCCAAGTACTGGGGTAATTGTTGCTATTATCAGTAATATTAGCAAA
>NZ_DATMYY010000251.1:0-2593 GCF_035560735.1 Methanospirillum sp. | reverse complement strand
ATATAGATCATTTCATCCCCGAATTTCAGGACGACATTTTTTCCCGGTGGTATATCATTTCACTCTGGATCAAAACTGAATCACACAATAGTTGCTTTGATCAGATTGGGTGTGCCTGTTTGCACGACTTTCACGATATAGAGCAAAAATTACGCTCTGATTCACTCCCCTCACTGAACCTATTATAACCATACCACATATGAGATAGTGTCGCAAATCAGGCGACATGGGGGAAAAGATGGGAGATTTTACACAGAAAAGTGTGGTAAAATCAGCAATGCGGAAACTTGCAGCACCGATTGCTGATTATGCCACATTCAACGCACTTGTCCAGGATATTCTGGAAAATAATCCATGGGGATGTACAGCCTACGAGTCTGCCGGAGCAGCAAAACCTGCTGTTGAAAAGTCCAAGGAGGCGTATTCTGCGACTATCGTGTATGAGAACTCTGAGGCTAAGACTGTTGGAAGTATTCCGGTAAGAGGGCCGACGATGGCAGCGGTTAACACTGCTGTTACCCAAATCACAGGTTCAGCAGCAATCACTACCGGTATGGGGGCCGGTGTGACTGCTTCGCGTGATTCGTCAGAGGACTCATTCAGTTGCACAATCAAGGCTCATGCAAGCAACGGTGAACTGTATTCGGTGACCTTCAAGCGTGACAGCGTGACTGTATCCAGTTATGAAGCAGATTCTATCAGAACCGGTCTTGAGACCTGGGCTGATACGGTTGCCATCCTGGCATGATCTTCTCTTTTTTCATATCCGGGGGGAGTATGAAGAAAGGATATCTTGTTGCAGGGTTGTTTTGTCTGCTGTGTGCAGCCTTGACCGGTGCTGATTTTATTGCTACCACCATCAGTACCGATGGTTCTGCACATCTTTCCACTTCGGGTTCTGATGCAAACGGGTCATTTGCACAACATGCTATGACTGTTGATGCATCCCGGCTGATTCGGACGGTTTCGGGAGATGAAACCGGAAATGATATGGTGGTATCTGGATCAGGCCCGGTTCTTGTGTCAGATTTCGCATCAGCGATAGTGAAGGGATCAGAGATTAGGGATCACTGTATGTTTCTTGATGCAGGTGTGGAGCGATCTCTCGGCGATGCATCAGTGTATGTGTCTGGGATCTTGAGGGAAGGTGAGTATGATTCCTCACGGGCCATTGGTTCAGGTCTCTCTGGAGAAACCCGGGTGAATGGTTCAGGACTGCTGGCGTTCGGGTTTCAGGGAACCGGAAACAGGTCAATGGAAAGCAGAGGGTTTGTTTCAGGTAACATGTCGGTTCAGGATCTTTTCAGGTACGGGGGGAGAGTATGATCGCTGAACTGGCTGCCGGTGTATCATTTGGAATTGCGGTGATGAACGGAGTTGCAGCATACCATCTCTACCGGCAGTATCGTTTGCTTGCAGAAGAGTCTGCGGAGTTTGCAGGTACAGTGATTACGCTGATCAGGGATGAAGATGGGGAGATCGCTGTTGATCCAATGGTCCTTGCCGGGGAGGTCATGGATCATATGAGTCGGTTGTCCGGGATTGTGAAGTGGATACGGTTCTGATCTCGTCATTGGCGTATTACTTTATGAGATCAAATAGTATTGTGCCGGTGGGATACTCCGGCCTTTCTGGGAAGGTTGAGAAGAATGACGGGGTCATTCCCGTTATTCTTCGTATGAGTGTTGAGTCTCGGCAACACTCGCGGCGTTTCTGATGGATGAGTGATTCAATCACCCTGGCATTCCCAGCAGGATAAACATAACTAAAGAGTCGTGCTGTACATCGGAAAACTGGTAAAAGAAACTAATAAGCTGGCAACCTATGCTGGAAGAAAAACCGTTACGGTTGATGATATTGAGATAACTTTTGAAAACTAGCTTTTTTTGGCCTCATCTTCGCAGGCAGAAACTACCGTACATGTTACCTTCTTCAAAGCCTGGGTACTCTTCTCCCATAGCCCCGGATTTATCCCTTTCAACGAAGAGACGAGTTCTTCCAGATGAATAATCCCTGCCTTCTCCTTATCACAAGTCTTCCCAAATCTGGGAGCCCGGCAGGTATGACAGATGGAAAGGGCAAACCGGTTCATCGTCTCATGATCAAATATCTGCCTGTTCAGTTCACGTGCTGCAGCATCTGTTGATCCACATGGCGACCGGCGGATCGGCTGGCACCAGATAATCTGCTCTCCGTCCAGAAGGACATGAAATACAGGCCTGCCAAACACCTTTGCATACTCGTTGATCTGCCAGAACTCCGTGTTTGGCAAAAGGGAACACATCGTTTCAGGTCCGATTACAGCAGGGTTATACTCCTTTGCTTGGGCGATGAATCCAGGACCTAAGTTCACCCCGAGCAGGACCGGGACACCGGTTTTGATCAGTTCCATCGCAATATCGGGATGTCGAAGATAGGAGATATATAGATCACAGGGAGGGATTGTGAGATCGATATCATCAACAACCAGCGATGAGGGAAACGAGAGCAGGATCCATTCGGTGGAGAATCGCCTGCGTATCTGCTCATACGCCCGTTCCCCATACTGCCCGTCACTCACAATCCCGATCTTCACGGTATAAAGGTGTACATG
>NZ_DATMYY010000250.1:0-12967 GCF_035560735.1 Methanospirillum sp. | reverse complement strand
GGCACAAGAAACATACTGGTTCTCGAAGATATTGTTTTTATGTAGTGCTTTGAATTTTTCAGATCGTTTCTGTACGATCCTTTTTTTGTGTATGTGGATGTATACGCTCAATTCTTCTTCAATACCCTTCTGGTTTTCTATGACGATCACCAACCAAAGTTAAATTTAAATACGGTGGAAGACAACTTCTTACTAACCCGGGCGGAGTAGATCCGTTCAGGTAAGTTTCGACTCCGAATCGTGGATTTTTGTAGTGCGTTTGTGCATTAGGAAAATCTTTAAGTAATTTACGATAAGAGAGTCAGCATTATCGGTGATCAAACAGGTGAATTGAAAACATGGACATTGATACTGGAGCAACAGCATGGGTTTTAGCTTCCACTGCCCTGGTCATGATTATGACCCCGGGTGTCGGGCTCTTCTATGGTGGATTGGTACGAAAGAAAAATCTCATCAATATGATCGCTCTTTCGCTCGTAGCATTCGCTGTAGTAAGCCTTCAGTGGGTCTTATTCGGATATTCACTCGCATTCGGACCTGATGTCGGAGGCTTTATCGGATCACTGGCAAACCTCGGTCTGGCCGGAGTAGGTCAGGGAACTGCAGTGGTAGCCGGAACAGAACTGCCGGTTCCTGCCCTTCTTTACATGGTCTTCCAACTGGTCTTTGCCACGGTTACGATGGCAATCATCACATCAGGAATGGCAGAGCGGGTAAAGTGGTCAGGATTCCTAGTCTTTGCAGTCCTGTGGACAACGATTGTGTATGATCCACTCGCTCACTGGGTATGGGGTGGAGGCTGGACAGCACAGCTTGGTGCACTGGACTTTGCAGGAGGCACGGTTGTGCATATCAGTTCAGGGTTTGGTGCTCTTGCAGTAGCACTCGTCCTTGGCAAACGTATGGGATTTGGCGAGCATTCCATGGAGCCGAATAACATTCCGGTAACCCTTCTCGGAGCAGCACTGCTCTGGTTTGGGTGGTTTGGATTTAACTCAGGGAGTGCAATCGCAGCAAACGGGCTTGCAGCAAACGCATTTGTTGTGACCAACACAGCAGCGGCAGCAGGTGCAATTGCATGGATGCTTGCGAGCTGGGTTCACGGAAAGCCTGCCTCGCTCGGACTGGTTTCTGGAGCTATTGCAGGTCTCGTCGCAATCACCCCTGCAGCAGGATTTGTTGATACCATGAGTTCCATCGTCATCGGAGCCGTCGCTGGTCTACTCTGCTATGGTATGATGCTCTTCAGAATCAGAAAGGGTCTTGATGAAAGCCTTGATGCATGGGCAGTTCATGGAATGGGTGGCCTCTGGGGTGCACTTGCAACCGGTATCTTTGCAGTAGCGGTTGTTGGTGGTAAGGATGGACTTCTTGCAGGAAATGCACAGCAGTTTATCTCCCAATGCATTGGAGCATTCGCTGCCATCGCTTACGCCTTCATACTTACCTACGTGCTTGCATTGGCGGTTGAAAAGACAATTGGTCTGCGTGTAAGTGAAGAAGAAGAGTACGTCGGACTTGACATCTCCCAGCATGGAGAGAGGATTCATTAAACAGGCGCTACGATTAAAAAGGTACAACTATGCAGCTCATAAAAGCAATTGTAAAACCTGAACGCCTCGATGCAGTAAAAGCAGCCCTTGAAGAGGCGAGTGTCTTTGGCATGACAATCACAGAGGTACAGGGCCGGGGAGAACAGAAAGGAATCAGCCTCCAGTACCGCGGAGGAAATATAGAAGTAGACCTCATTCCAAAGGTTGAGATTGAACTTGTCGTAAGTGATAAGACTGCTGATATAGTGATCGAGGCAATCAAGAAAGGTGCTTACACCGGTAAGATTGGAGATGGACGAATCTTTGTCATGCCTGTCAGCAAGTCGATCAAAATCAGGACCAATGAAGTGATTACTGAGTAAGATCATCTCACTCAGTTTTTCATATCAAAAAAACCTGAAATTATAACCCTTTTCACGCACACCTCCTGCAGAGTCCCGTCCGTGAAAAACAAAGATCTAAATGGGAGTGTAATCTTCCGCCATCCCTTCAATACTATAAGGGAGTAATCCCTAGAACCTCCTTTTTTCCCTTCTGGTTGGTCGAACATGTAGTGTAGTCTGCATGTTTCAATCAGTATGGCATCTGCTTCAGATGGAATAATTCAGGCTAAAAAAAGAGAAATGGAAGGATCAGAGGTATTCTTTCCCATTCATATATGGAACAAGAACCTTCGGGATCTCGACAGATCCATCCTTCTGTTGATAATTTTCAAGAATTGATCTCATCGCCCTGGATGTTGCAATGGCGGTAGAGTTCAAGGTATGGACATATTGCTTGGATTCAAAATCTTTACTATCCCGAACTTTGATGTTCAGACGGGTTGCCTGGTATGCCGTACAGTTTGAACACGAGACAACCTCCCGGTATGCATTCTCTCTGGGCATCCAGGCCTCAATATCGTATTTTTTCGCTGCAACGGTTCCGATATCACCGGTACAGATATTTACAAGCCGGTAGGGAAGCCCTAGTTTCTGGAAAACTGCCTCTGCATTCTCTCTGAGTTCTTCGTGGATTTCCCAGGAGTCCTCTGGTTTGCAGTACACAAACTGCTCAACTTTATGGAACTGATGTACCCTGAAGAGACCCTTGGTATCAAGACCGTGTGATCCTATCTCGCGTCTGAAACATGGGGATATCCCGGCTAAACGGACGGGAAGATCTTTTTCTTCAAAAATTTCATCCTGGAACATCGCAGCGATTGGATGCTCACTGGTTGCGATCAGGTATGCATCATCCCCGTCAATCTTATACATCACCTTCTCAAAATCATCAAGGTCAGTCACTTCCTCGTATGACTTCCGGTTTATCATGAACGGTGGTGAGATTGGAGTGAACCCCCGCTCCATCAGCATATCGAGAGTAAATCTCTGAAGAGCCAGATCCAGGAGAACCAGATTTCCTTTTAGGAAGTAAAATCCTGCTCCCGATGTCTTTGTTGCTCGTTCAAAGTCTGCCCAGTTGTTATCAACTGCAAGCTGGCCGTGATTTATCAGTTCAAAATCAAATGTCCGTGGGGTTCCGACCTTCTTGATCTCAACATTCTCTGTGTCATCCTTTCCCTGGGGAACACTCTCATGGAGAATATTAGGCAGGCGCATAAGGTAATAATGGATCTTTGTTGAGAGTTCATCCATCTCGGCCTCATTGTCCTTAATCTTCTGCGGCAGACTTGCCGCCTCTGCCATCAGGGGAGAAGCGTCCTCTCCTGCCTTTTTGGTACGGTTAATATCGTGTGAGATAGAGTTACGTCTCTGCCTCAGTTTATTATTGAGTCCGATTAGTTCCCTGTTCCGGGCATCCTTTGTGAGGAGGTCGTCGACCCAGTCAATCTTTTCTGTATCGTTTCGTTTGACCAGATCGGCTTTGACAATCTCCGGGCTTGCCCGTACAAATCTGATATCAAGCATCGGTTACACCCGTGGTATCTATCATATCGTATCTTCGCTCCCTAATTTCTTTGCTCTCAAATAACATCACATTGATGCATAGATCTCCCTGAGAGAGCGTCAGAGAACTGATCATATTTACGGTTTCACCTGATTGAACAGATCCATCTGTCGTAAATTGGATCACGGTCATTCTCCCAGATTTCAGGCTCATATCCTCCTGACTTCATCCATCCTTTGATAATGCCTGCCTCTGGCTCTGTTCCCACTGTAATCATCACACTTTCAGAGACAGCGCAGACTCCTGATATGATCTCTGACCAGATGTCATGGTTAAACACCTGCAGTTCTCCGAACATAAATCCGAATGCACAGTCCACCGGCTCGGTTAGATAAGCTTCGATCAGCCTGCCGTCAATCCACATAGTTCTCTCTGGAACAAGACGGCCTTCGGCAAATCCACGGGCCAGAAGAGCATCATCATTGTCATATGATAGTGGACTTATGCCCATCTCCCTCATCAGGAGTGTTCCAATCCCTGTCCCGCAGCAACAGTCAAGGCAGCGGATATCATGTTCGTTTCCGACAAAAGAATTGATGAGATCACGGGTTATGGCAAGTCGTTCCGGGTTGAGATCATCAGGGGCTATCTCACTGGTGCTGATTAGATTATCTGAATAATATTTCCGGACTGTATTCTCAAACTCGCTCCTGGCGACCTGAAAGATATCTCCATCCATATCCTCAAGTCTGGAGATGAGTGTATCTGATGGGGTCCGCAGATGAAAGCAGGATGCATCAATTTTTCCACCTTCTCCTTCCAATCCTACACTAAGAATCTCTTCGTTCTCATCGATTAGGATTCTACTTCGCTCAGCAGGAATCTGGAGAAGCAACTCATCCATCTCTTTATAGCAGAGATCAGAAAAGAGTGGTTCAACAAGCCTTACCTCATCAACCTCAAAAAATTCAGCAAAACGCATATCGGATCTCCATCACTCTGCTCAGATATCCGGGTTCCCGCTGAAAAGAGTTATCGTATCCGAAAAAAGGATTCCAGAATTACTTCTGGATCTTTGGAAGTTCAACCTTGGTCTTGATGATCTCTATCCGGCGGATTGGGTAGAGTTCTTTGACCTTGCGGAAGGTCTCCTTGGAGATCTCGCCGTTGATGATTGCGTTGACAAATACACCAAGTTCATTCTCGGTTCCGTACTTGACTACATCATCTGAGAGGACCTTGCGGATGAGGTGCTGCTGGCTCTGATCAGCCCGGGTAAGGGTGAAACAGGTGACTGTTGCCCTGACTTTGCTGCCATCCTTGCTGACAAAGTTAACGATAGTCTCAATCCGTGAGGTCCGGCGTTTTACCAGGGATCTGATGTAATCTCTGGCGATCTCATGTCCGATGAATGAAGTGTAAGCTGAATCTCCGGCTACTTCGGTGATTGAGAACTTCATCTTGACGTTCTGCTTTGCGTAATCGTTGACCAGCTCAGAGAGCGGTGCTGTCATGACCCGTCCGATCAGCTTTGCTGGGTCATCTGAAACGGTGTCACCGAGGTAGACTTTACCGACATTCTCAGGGCTGTAGACCTTATACCAGGACTTCGCCTTCCATCCTTCAACTCTTCTTCCTGACTGTTTCTTTCCTGCCATTTCTTTACTCCATATGTTATGATAGCATCTCTGATCGCTCCGATCAATGTTCTGACCCTTTGTCAGAACTCTGTTTGCATAACTCCTCCGCTACGGTTAAATTCGAGAGATAATCGTCCATTGACGCGATGATAGAACGGATCTTCGTTCCTGTTATTGTCGTCTCTACGACACCTGCTCCCTCATGGAAGGTTGCACATGTCACCATCTCGCTTAAGTTATCTGCTGCAACCGATGCAGCGACACATTCTGGGGTATCATGGACCGTTCTGATGATTCCAGTGATCTTCATGCGTACACCTCATGAATGGCTGTGATGAACCTTGAGAGGTGTTCACTTGAAATCGTTGCACCAGCCCGGGAAGTATGGCCACCTCCATGACCGCCACAATCGGCTGCGAGGCTGTGTACAAGCGTACCGAGATCAGTACCCTGACGTGCAGGCACCCTGATTGATAGATGACTGGTCCCATCGTCCTGGTTTGCAACCACGATTACAGCCTGCTCTCCGTCCATGAAGTTTATAGTATCTGCAACATCACTAGCCAGTCTCTTGTCACTGATCTCATACACCTGCTCTGCCTCCCTGCTTGTGCCAAGAGTTTTATTGAGTTCATCAATGAGCCTCAAGCGGTGGTTCCGGGCGATATCCCAGGCAGCCGGAAGATCTGATGAAGTCCTGAGACAGATTGCTGCAGCGATGCTTCCCTGGTCTTCCTTTCCACATGCATCGATGAGCATGGTGAGGCTGTGAGCATCTGAAATAACCTCTCGTTCCAACTGATATACATCGCCATAGAGGTTCAGAAGTGTCTCAGGCCGGCTCCGCTCCGCTGCATTGAGCACAAGCAGAGAGAGGAGGATGTCGGTTGAGAGTTCTGACCCGTCTGAACACTGGTTTATAAGAGCGGTTGTTTCAGATTCACTACCTGAAATTCCAGAGAGGTATGGATTTGTTGCCAGAGTCAGTTGTTCGGTGAGATCTCTTCCTGCGAGACGGATACCCCTTTTCTTGGATATGATCCCGTTGCCCATCCCTTCGAGGTATATCTCGTGGTTTTTCCCGGAAAGACGTTGTCCGTCTCCGATGATCCCGGTAAGAACCAGTCCTGCAAGGTCGCGGTTATCACCGATTGCATTTGCAACCAGGTATGAGGCTCCAGCTCCTGAGAGTTCAGTGTCCCCGTCTATTCCATAGAGACGGGGATTCACGTGATATGGTCCTTCAAAAAGGGGGATATGATGATCGATGACCATCGTCTCCTCAGGAAGGTCCGGTATCCCTGAGCCGAGATCGCAAAGGAGGATATTTCCTCCTTTGGGGATATCCTGGCTCTGTATCCGTGGAACCACCCTGAGCCGAAACGGAATATGGGCCCGGTAGAGTGCAATACTCATGATCGCCCCTGCTGCGATCCCATCAGCATCGTGGTGGCAACGTATCTCCACCTGATCCTGTCGGGTTATATGTGATGCAAGATCCTTCGCAGCAGTGTCAATGGACATATTGTAACCGTATTAGCGGGAGAGGAGGATTTCTGCGGTTTCCGGCTTGTATAACCAGCCTGCCGGCAGGCGTTTGCTCTTGACGTAGTACTTGACCAGGCGCCTGACTTTTGCCTCGGTGAGGTTGAGCTGGCGTTTGTTGTGCAGATCTTTCTTATTCTCGGTCAGGTGTTTTCGTAGCCCGAGTGCCTTCTCAATAAGGTTGCGAAGGTCTTCGGGTATTGAGGACTCAAGGCCGTTTTCACGCAGAATCTCGTCGACACGCTTTCCTGTTGCGAGTTTGACACTTGGTACACCAAACTTGTCACGAAGGACGAGACCTATCCGGGCACTTGAAAAGCCCTCTTTCTTCATATCAACGACCTGCTTAATGATCGTGTCCTTGTCGGTGTTTGACCATTCGGGCGCAGAGATGCGGTATGGCCGTACTGAACGGGAGATACCTCTTCTGCGAGCATGCATTCTTGCCATTTCTAAAAGCCTCCGTTACTTGAACAGAGTATAATCCTGCGGGAAAAGAGTGACAGCTATTTCTGCTGACTCCCTGCAATCCCAAAGCCTGAAGGCCGTGGCCAATACACCACGTCGGATTTACATCTGCCAGCACCTTCGTAAAAGTGCGGAACATTATTGCTTCTTAGTGGTGATAAGGTTACGCTTCACCATACTGGTTGATCAGGATTATCAGTGCAGAAAAACCCGCCATCTCAAGGGAGAGAAGATCATCTTTGGTCATACCCATTGAGGTCTCTCCATCTGCTGTAAGCATTTCAGGACCTCTGAGGACTGTTCTGATTTTTCCATCCGCTGAGAGAACATCTTCCGCCTCTGCAAGATGGACAAAGGCCCTTCCCGGGAGGATGACTGTCCCGGGGAGCAGAGAGAGATCCAGGGCTTTGAGGTCATCGATAGTGATGAGATCAGCGATCTCCTTGTTTGCAGTAATGACGTCCACTCCTGATCCCCTCTTGGAGAGGATCTCCTGTATGAATGGCGCTGCAACTGAACCGGTGATGACTGCAGCATGTTTATGGAGTTCAGGCAATTTCTCGAGGATATCTGGTTCATTCAGGATAGCAAAAGGAGATCCGAGATCAGGGTCGCAGAGCGGGGTGCCTGATACCCTCATGGTGGTGAGGGCTTTTATTTGTCTGACAAGGGTTGCAAACTCTTCAACACTTTGTGTTCTCTGACCCTCGATGATCGGAGCGTTTCCAAGAATTAAACCCTGACTGCTCTCGTTTGCAAACCGCATCAGGATGACTCCCTTGACCCCGGCATCTTCAAGCCACCTGATAGTATCTTTGAGGATCTCTCCATCATTGATCCCTGGCAAAATGACCAAGGCTGCGTATACTTCGATGGCTCCTGCGAGGCGTTTTAGGATCTCCAGTGAGACCTCGGGCGTTGGATCATGCATATACCGACGCCTTATTTCAGGGTCTGCAGCAAAGACTGTGAACGATATCTCTGAAAGGCCTGATGTGATGAGGAAGTGAGCGATATCAGGGTCGTCAAACCCCTTTCCGCTGGTGTATCCTATATGTATTGGCGCCTCAAGGCTTGCGAGGATCTCGATGAGGTCAGTAAATTCAGGGTAACAACTTGGATCTCCTCCGCCGCTAATGGTGATCCGGGTGAGATCTCCTGAGAGGAGCTGCAGGTTGGCGAGAGTATCTCCTGCCACCTCTTTCAGGTCTTTGAATCCTGTATATCGCTCCTGCACACTCCTGGTACAGTATTCACACCCTTTGGTGAAGGGGAGGCAGTACCTACAGCCGAACGGCGGGACTTCCTGGGCATGTTTAAAGTAACAGTAGGAGCAGAACCCCCTACAGTCAAGTCCTGGTCTTCCGCCAATGTCCACCGTCAGCTGTGCCATGCAGATAAGGTCAGTTTCAGGGTGGAAAAATGTGCGGATGAACAGTGGGTTTAATAATTGTTTAAGGGAAATATGTGTTCGCGCCTCAGTGGCTTAGCTGGCAGAGCGGTTGACTTGTAATCAACAGGTCCCGAGTTCAAATCTCGGCTGAGGCTTCATAGACCCATTTCTTTATTCAAGGCTTGGCTGATATATTTGAGTTCTTTTTTTTGTCTATTTAAGACAGCATAGTCAAATCACTCCCTTCCCGGAGGCTTTCTGTGAGTGAGCAGGGGAAGAACATCGTCATAGTAACAAACCGGAATTCTGACCTTCCCCTCTTTTGTCATTGAAACCCCCCATGTATCCTGAAGTGACCGGACTCGATCAACATCAATTCTGTACTCTGCTGCATCGATCTCCCGACACACTCCACATCCGCCCATCCCGTCACACTGCTCTTGTTCCATACTTTTCACCAAATTATTCCTTGAATTCTCTATATTTTCCGAAAGGCACCAGGATCTCAAATCGTGCTCCTGTTCCCTTGACCCCGGTCTCTCTGATACCTATCTCAGTGATTGCCAGGATCTCCCTGCTTAAGAAAAGGCCATAACCTGTATTTTTCCCATATCCTCGCTCAAATATTAATTCCTTCTCATCTTCCTGGACACTTACTCCGTCATCCTCGATAATCAAAGATAATCCAGTCTGTGTAGGTTCTGTAAAAATCTGTATCCGGGTGATGTCTCCTCCGTGACGAACCGCATTTTCTAGGAGATTGAAACACACCTTTGGAAAGAGTGGATCTGCATAGATGAGAAGACCGGATATCCTGATTTCAATCTTTACCGTCTCGATATTAAGATTTGATTGCGCCTGTATGAAGACTGCCTGTACATCCTGCCATACCGGAGCATCAACCCCGAGTTCCTGATATGTTTTTGTAAAAGCGATGAACTCTTCAATTGATTGTAATGACTGGGAGAGCATCTCAAAGAATCTCTTCTGATCACGGTTTAACTGGAGATCATTAAGCAGGAAGAGATTGGATTTACCGATCATCACTTTGTTCAGGATATCATGTCTGGTGATACTGGAAAGGAGGTTCAGCTTGGTGTTTGCAATTCTAAGTGCATCCTCAGTGTATTTCAGTTCAGTAATATCATGGATGCTCTCTATTCCACCAATGATGGTTCCCTGGCTGTCATACAGGGCAGTTGCACTGATAGATGCATACTGGCGGGATGGTTCTGTCTCCCTGAACCATCGCTCACTGTATAGGGTATTACCGTTTTTGATAACATGTGAAAACTCTCCTGATTTCATTTCCGGATGAATTGCTAAATCTACCAGCATTGGTTTTCGAGATCCGTAAAACGGAATAGCATAGAGATAATCACCCTTTCCTACTATCTCAGCTGAAGGAATCCGGGTCATCTTCTCCATGGCCTGATTCCAAATGAGGACACGCCCGGCAGTATCAATAACAAATGTCGGATCAGGAAGCATAGCAAGGATATTCTCGATATGTCTGTATGCCTCGTTCAATGCTACCTGCTGTGCCGATAATCGGAATGCCAGTTGCTGCTGTGTCTCATCCCGAATCCTTACTTGGCTGAGGTACTTCTCCCCACCCTTCACCTTGTTGATCCTGATGTTCAGGAACCGTTCAGATCCTGGTTCAATCTCGATTACTTCTGTTCTCTCGACAAACTGCTTTACTGACTGGTGGGTACTATCCTTAAAAACCATCTCTGTGAGAACGACTCCCACAGGTCCGGGAATTGAAGTTACATCTTCTCCTGCAAGGGGCTTCATTATGTTAAAAAATTCCACAGCTGCCGGATTTGCATCTAAGATCCTAATCCCTTCCAAAACCAGTATTGGATCGTTGGATGATAGAAAAAGTCCGCGATATCGTGACTCAGAAACCCTGAGTGCACTGATATTGTTCAGGATCTCACCCACCATCTGGTTAATTGCATCAGATATGCGATTCAGTTCATGATGTGGTGATGTTCGGACTTTATGCTTGAGATCACCGGCAGAGATGAGATCGAGATCCTCAAGCATACATCGAAGCGGTCTGGTAAGGTGCCTGGAGATCGTGAATGCCGCAATAAATGCCAGGATGAACGTGATTACCAGAAACCCGATATACCACAGGGTCAACATCATCAGTTCATTATCAAGCCGGTTTGTTGAGTAAACCGTTCTTGCTGCGACATTCATCCACTTGGTAGATGGTGCATCAGTCTGTAGAACAGGCATGAACGTGTACACGATATCGCGATGGTTCCCTCTATCATGGAAAACAGATCCTTGTTCACTCTTGATAGTTCTACCAATCACTTCTAACGTCTTGTTATCTGTGTTTGAAAGTGAGATCTCTGAACGGTTGGCTAAAAGAGAACTAAAACTGTTATAGAGATCAAATGAAACGATGTCGGGGTTGAGTGTCCAGAGAATGTTTGTGAGATCAGAATAATATGCCTTATTTTCTTCAGGAGTGTACTGGATAAAGATCCTCCCAACTTCAAGGAGGTATTTGTGATCAGGAGTGCCCTGGTAGGCAAAAAGCCTTACCGGGACATTGCTCTCATGTCCTTTCACTGATCTATCAAGGATAAACTGGCCAGAGGCCTGTATCTTTGTAAACTTGGGTATGAGTTCTGGGGCAAAAGTAGAAAAATTGAGACCCAGATCCTTTGGATCAGTTGTGTGCGTAATGGTCCCGTTCTCGATCACGTATACCTGATATTCATCCCCGAGTGTCTTCTCAATCTTCTCCTTTACTCCCTGATAATCAATTTTGTCAGGATCTCCTCCCGTGGCATTGTACTCATCCTGGTAGATCTTCATTGCATCACGGAGAGGGGTCTCAAAGGTGAGGTCATAAAGGTACAGACCCCTGTCAATCCAGAGTATTGACTGCTGCAGAATCTGGTCGATGGTTTTTTCAGATGAGAGAAAGTTATGCTCTTTCTCTTCCCTGGCTGTCAGGTACCAGTTAGTCAGAAAAACAATCATCATAACGAGAAATATTATCAGCAGAAAAATGCCAAGCCTGGCAGAAAAAGATGAAAAAGACCGGGGATCTGTCTTCATGAACTATTGGAGAGTATCCACGTATGCCCAATTGAAGATATTGATCTTTTCATGTGACTATCGGTATGCACAGAGTCAGCCGTCCAGGTTTTTGCTGCCTGACTGTTCTATTTTTGATTTGATTCCAATCAGACCCTGGTGAAACTCCTGTAGATACTCGTCCATTGAAAGGCTCCCTTCCTGAAATGGGCAGTCATCTTCGATGATGACGTTGATTAAATCCCTGGAGGGAAGAACCAGATCCACAGGTACTCCAGCCTGCTTAGATCCTCTGATAAGCGCCTCCCTGAAAAGGCCGATACAGTAAGCAACTCTGAACCTATATGTATCCCGTGTCTTTTCCAGGTATCCTGCCACCCTTTCAGTCTCTATGCGAAGGAAGTCGTCTTTAATATTCTGGTCTTTAACTTTCCCAAGCATGTAGTGATAGTGGGCGTAGGGATACATCTGTTCAAGTTCTGCCGGAAGGATCCCGCAGGTTCCAAAAATTACAATATGGTACTGTGACGGGTCAAGAACATCTGCAATAATCGACCTTATTAGGCGGTGGCTTGGGCTGGTGCTGTAGGGTTTACGCATAGCACAGGGCATGAAAATAGCTATGTCGCGTGGATTGACATCATACTCATCAATGATATATCTGTATGACTGTTCAAACTCAGGGAGGTAAAAAGGTGGATCTTTCAGCATCTTTTCCCGGTTAGATCCGGTATCGTTGGTATCCGGCATGGTAAACCCAGTTTCCCACCATATTGGGGTGTTACTCTTCAATATCCCTTTCATCAGAAGGTCAAAAAAGTGGTTGGTTAAGTGGACGTTTATTCAACCGTCACGTTGAGTGCGTAGGTATCTTCTTTACCGGTTGTCGGTTCCCATGAACGCTTGTATACTGCGTCGAATGTCTGGTTACCTGCTTCAACTGCCTTCAGGATCCAGGTATGCACTCCGCCAACACCGACCATCCCTTCAGGAGCCTTATCCTGATTGTGAGTACTGTTTACAATTTCAAGTCCTGTTGAGTTGGTGGCATTCCACTCAAAGCCAGTGGTCGGGTTCTCCTTTAGGGAGACACGAACCGTCTGGTTTACCTTCATAGTCAGGTTTGTCGTGTTGACATCAGCGGTGTAATCCGTGTGTTCTGGTACAGATGCTACAGCCTGGGAGGCTGATTCATTTGCTGCAACAGTAATGTTCTCTACTATCTCAACCGGCGCAGTTGAGTTCCCGGTGGCATTTCCCACAGATTGTACTGCAAAACATCCGGGGACCAGAAGGACTGCTGCAACGAGAAGGATAACTGACGTGATTAACTTCTCCATAACTGTATGTTTCAGAATTCAGGTTTTAAGGCTTCTCTATGAAAATCCATTGTCAAATGGGCGTTACAT
>NZ_DATMYY010000249.1:0-2381 GCF_035560735.1 Methanospirillum sp. | reverse complement strand
GGGATATGACAGGGCATCTGATTTTTGCTTTAAAGAATATAGATAGGTAGCGTTCTCCCATAACACAGACAATCTGGTGGTCAGCTCCGGTGATGAGATCCAGTATTTTATGTTCTACAACGATATTCCCGTATACCGACCAGACTGCCTCATCCTGTTCTTCTGTTATCTTCTCTCTTTGGAGTCGATCTAACTCTTCTGCTGCAATTGAAGCAGCCTGGGTATGTGTTTCAAGAAGTGTACGGAGAGCGGTTTCAGGGTGTACTGGTGCATATACGGCTGGTTTGGTATATTTTTTAAAAGCGAGGCCCATATCCTGTAGCTTTTGAAGACTTTCGTAGATACTTGGTTTTGAAATGTGCAGGAATTCGATGAGATCCCGTGCTCCTGCCTGATCGTACAGGACTAGTGCTGCGTATACTTTTGCCTCATATGTAGTAAGCCCAAGCGTGTTTAGAGCAGAGATAAGAGGTTGATGGAACTGGTCTGTCATATACTAATCAGATTCCTGTTAATATCCAACTCACGGGTTGTAAAATTTTTTACTAGTATATCCTGATAACACTGACGGTATTAGATTTCTCTGCGGTTATGAGTATCTCAATTGCCGTATGATTAACTCTATATTTTTGATAAGGTATTGACACCATGAACCCAAAATTGTATGCAGGATTAATTCTTGTTTCCATAGTTGTTGCCAGCACAGGTCTGGTTCTGGCAGCTGATTCCTCTTTAAAAACAGGAACCACAGATTCTAAAAACCTGGATTCTTCTTCATTACCTGATTATCTGGTCATGTTCCCGCAGGACTCAGTGAATCGTATTGACATCAGCATTACTCCTGAAGATTGGCAGAAGATGCTTGACGATATGGCTCGCAGATATGGTGAATTTGGAAATAGTTCACAGATGCCGATGGGTGGACCGGGTCCAGGAAATCCTGAAGGGAATGGTCCCGGAAAAGGAGAGATGCGACTAGGTCTGGAGATGAATCAGGATGATTCTGACAACCCTGTTGTTGTTCCAGCAAAAGTGACTGTCCAGAATGTAACTCTTGATAAAGTTGGGGTCAGATTTAAAGGACAGAGTTCGCTCTCTGGTTCATGGAGAGAAGGATCCTACAAGATCTCAATGAAACTAAACTGCGATGAGTACGAGGATGAAAACCCGGAACTGAAGAATCAGAAACTCTTTGGATTTGATGAACTCAGCCTGAAGAGCGGGTTTGGTGACAGTTCCCTGATTCGTGACAAGGTTGTCCCTGATATCTTCCGGAGTGCTGGTGTTCCTGCCCCGGAAACTGCTTTTTACCAGGTATATGTAGACACCGGAAGCGGACCCGTATACTTTGGATTGTACACAATGATCGAAGATGTTGCTGATACTATGATTTCCTCCCAGTTTATGAATGGGTCCGGCAATTTGTACAAGGCAGAAAATATTCGTACAACGTCCTTTGCAGACTCATCCTTCAATATTAGCGGGTTTAGCAAGGAGACCAACAAGAAGAAAGGGTCCGCTGATCTTGAGCAGTTATACAGTGCTCTGAATTCAGATCTCCGTACAACAGATCCTGTTGCATGGCGTTCAGGTCTTGAATCAATCCTTAATGTGGATGAATTCATCACCTGGCTTGCAACAAACAACATCATTCAGAACTGGGACAGTTACGGCATGGCATCACATAATTTCTTCTTATACAATAATCCGGAAGATAGTCGTTTTGTCTGGATCCCCTGGGACAACAATGAAGCATTGCAGAACCGGTCTGCAGGGATGAATGGCAACTTTGGACCTGATGCTGGAATGGGATTCGAAAACCAGTCACCAACTACGGAACCTGGGTTTGCCGTAATGCCATCTGGACCTGGAAATGATTCGCCGATGAATGGACCACCAGGGGATCAAGGAATAGGTAGAGGTATGGGAGGTGATCATCCGTCGGGAGGTCAGTTAAGCCTCAGCCTTGATGAAGTTGGTGACCAGTGGCCGCTCATCAGATATTTAATGGATGATCCGGTGTATCATGAGAAGTATGTTCAGGCGGTCGAGAAGGTTATCTCTGGAGCATTTAATCCAGATAATCTGAAACCGCTCTATACCAAAAATCATGATCTCATCGCACCATATGTTGTCGGGGATAATGGAGAACAGAAGGGCTATACTCTGCTCAGAAGCCCTGAAGGTTTTAATTCATCACTCGAAGTTTTGATCTCTCATGCAGATTCCAGGTATACAGATGTCATGGCGTATCTCGCAGAGATGAAAGGCAGCTCAACAGGGACACCCTGATCTGAACTCTTTCAATTATCCTTTTTTCACGAAAAATATTAAATCTCTCTGATTATGATTTTCAATCAACTGATGTTAGACCTTTGCTA
>NZ_DATMYY010000248.1:0-4944 GCF_035560735.1 Methanospirillum sp. | reverse complement strand
GCTTCGCCCTTTGATATCTCGGGCAATACTGTTTTTATTCATAATACTGGCAAGTGGATTTCTTTTTTGTGTATCACCTGTTGTTTCTGAAGTAACTGTGACTACACTCATAGATACAGTCGGGATGGCACATGATAGTTCAACTATCACACAGGGATATGGGAACCCATATGTGAATGGATCATCGCAGCTTTTTCGTGACTCAACAATGACAAATGGTGGAGCTCTTACTCTCTCTAAAATTGCCTCTAGTGGAGGTAAGAGATATGAAAATGGGTCGATAGATGCTCAGAAAGTACTCAGTTATGATGCAGGAACAACAGGCAGTCATCTCTCAGCCAGTGAGCATATGATGACTACTACAACCCGTGGTTTGAGTGACAATTCATCACCACTGTGTACCCTGGCATCCGGAGATTCAGAAAGTTCGAGTTCTACCAGATCGTTCTCTGCATCAGCTTCACTTGATGTAATTACTGCGAACACCTTACAACTGACATCAAGAACCCGCATTTCATCAGAAGATCTCCAGTATTCAGTTAGTGCAAATACATCCAGCTCTATCGGAAATTATTCTAGCCCTGCCATAGTTGCGACTTCGTTTAATTATGGCTCAGGAACTGCAAGTGAGATGAATATGGCTTCCGATAGGTCAAAAGTTTCAGGGCTCTTTGATCTGTTCAATCGTGTTTATCATGGAGGAACCAGCGCTACTATTCAGGAACAAACCGGTGGTTCTGGTATGGTGAATTCGCGGACAATTGCCGAGCACACGTATAACAGCAGAAACATAACAGGTCAGACTGAATGGACTGGAACAGCAGTGTATGCTTCGACTCTTCTTACCAACGGAGGAAATTTCGAGGAGACCCGAGCTCTTACCGCAGATAAAACAACCGATTCACAGCGACTGGTAAGTTATCATGCTAATGGTTCTACCTCAATGCAGACTGAAGAAAGGGTGGTTGCTGTGAAACAGGTGAGAGATGGAGTTAATACATCCACTGATCCAAGTTGCGCATTTGGTGGAAGTACTGCAACTGGTAATGGAACAACTGTCTCATATCAATCTGTGAGTGCATCATCTCAAGTGATGGGTGTGGACTCGGCCGAGATTGAATCTGTTGGTCATATGGATATTGGTAGTGAAAATAACGGAACAGCACCAGTAATTGTGCATTACAGAGCTGATATCACATCCCCGGTGGAGTTTGATGCTTCAATCCTTCAGAAGATGACAGACCCTGATAATGATGGAAAATTTGAGGATCTCAACGGGAATGGAAAGCTCGATATGCAGGATTTGGTCCTCCTCTTTAGAAACTTTGACTGGCTTTCCAAGAGTAATATCTCTTCACGGTTTGATTATAACAATAATGGCAGGGTTGATTTTGCAGATCTGACTCATGCTTTCAGAGATATTCAGAAGAGATGAAATCAATATCCGGATTTATAATTCCTAGTCAGTAAAAATGACTCCCTTGGAAAAGGATGAGAGGAGTCAATAACAATCTAGAGAAAAATCATCAATACAAATGGATAAACAGTTTCAGGTGAGAGAAGTACCAATTTCATGTCTGGGGATATTTCGCTGATTATCGTCGGAGGAGGGCCTGCAGGACTTTTTTGCGCATTACAGGCCGCGAGTGAGAATATAGACGTTTTAGTACTTGAAAAGAAGCGTTCATGCGGAAATAAACTCCTGATAAGTGGTTCTGGTCAATGCAATATCACCCATGATGGTGAAATTCGGCAATTCTTATTGCGCTATGGTGATAATGGATCTTTTCTCAAATCCTCTCTTATGAATTTTGGAAACCAGGATCTTATCAAATTTTTCAATGAAAGAGGGGTTCCATTGGAGATTGAACCTGGTGGAAAGGTGTTCCCAGTATCCCGCAAAGCATCTGATATCCTTGATCTTCTTATACATGAATGCCAGAGATCCAGAGTTAAAATTAAAAACTCAAACCCTGTAACTGATGTCGCGTACATTAATGGCAGGTTTCAGGTAACAACTAGTGAGGATATGAATACCTCAAATTACCTGGTGATTGCCACTGGGGGGGAAACATATCCAGCGACGGGATCTACCGGTGATGGTTTTAAGTTTGCATCTCGTTTTGGACATACAGTGTCTGATACTGGATCGGCACTTACTGGAATACAGGTAAAAGATTACCGGTTTTCCGATCTTTCTGGGATCTCTTTTGCTGACCTGACTATAACTCTTTTCAGAGATGGGAAAAAGATAAAAACACACACTGGCGATATCCTTTTTACTCATTCAGGTCTTTCAGGACCTGGCATTCTTGATTTTTCCAGATATATCAGACCGGGAGATACCCTGAAAATTTCTTTAACTCCAGGGATTGATACCAGGGAGATGAACGAGGTTTTAATTAAAAGGATATCAGAATCAGGTAGTAAACAGCTACGGACAGTTCTAGGTGGATTTGACCTCCCTGAAAGAGTTGTCAGGAGGCTACTCGAACTTGCGAATGTTGATCCAGATCTCACCGGTCCTCACTTAACTAAAAAGGATCGAATAGTTATTGTGGATTTAATTACCGCTTGTCCTTTTGAGGTTAGCAAGCTCGGCGGTCCTGAAGAGGCCATGGCTACCTGGGGGGGAGTGAGTCTGTCAGAAATTAATCCAAAGACCATGGAATCGCGTATCGTTTCTGGCCTCTTCTTTGTTGGAGAGGTTCTTGACATTGATGGTGATACTGGAGGATATAATCTTCAGGCTGCTTTTTCAACAGCAAAATTAGCTGCACAGCGATTACGGGTTCTTTCTGAAGATGTAAAAAATTAAAGTTTGTTAAGGATTTTTGTCGTTTGATCTAATTTAAACGATCTCAAATTCTGGCTTTGTACACCAGACTTCGAGAAGGTATCCTCCCGGAAGTTCTGCATTATCACATATCGGATTGGCCCTATTTTCCCCGGTTTCTGAAGTCAGATATAATATCTCTTCACTGTTCCAGTCCTCTTTTTTCACTCGGATCACCCGGCCGAGGTTTTCGACCCAGTAAACCAACTTGAATGGCCAGTCTTCTGACATATCATCACTCCGTGTCAGGTACCTGCTCCTTGTCAGAGCTGCGGTGTAATAGACCCCGGGTTTAATCTGGAACAGATGATCTGTGGTATATTTTTTGAGAAAATACTTGAGGTCTGAGGCCAGTGAAATGGCTCCTGCAAGGGTAGATACTGGGATATACACACCAATAGATAGACTAACCGGTCCGTAAAATCTGATAGCATCCCATGCAGTTTCAGACTCCCTGAGAGATCGAAGGAGTGGAATTCCGGGTCTACTGATTAGGAGAAGATTCATTGGAAAAAAGAAGGTTCAGATGTACATCCTTGAGTCTGAACGGGGTTCGTCACGCCTGACTTTTATTACTGCTTCATGGATATCATCGCTGGTGATCGCCCAAGCATCTCTACGGACAGCTAACATCCCTGCTTCCCGGCAAATGGCCTGTAACTGGGCACCAGTGAATTTTTCTGTTTCATTAGCGAAAGTATTCAGATCAACGCTCTCGTCTAATGTCATCCTGCGGGTATGAATCTTGAGAATTTCAAGTCTGGCTTTTTCATCTGGAAGTGGGACCTGAATAATTCTGTCAAATCTGCCTGGTCTTAATAGAGCAGCATCCAGCATATCAACCCTGTTTGTTGCAGCCATTATTCTGACATCACCACGATTATCAAAACCATCCATCTCTGCAAGCAGTTGCATTAGGGTCCGCTGTACTTCTGCACTTCCTGAAGTTCCATCGTTAGTCCTCGTTGTTCCGATAGCATCAATTTCATCGATAAAGACAATCGATGGGGCACGGTCACGGGCTAATGTGAACAGTTCCCGAACCATCTGTGCCCCTTCTCCGATGAATTTGTGGACCAGTTCGCTCCCTGACATCCTTATGAATGTTGCCTTTGCATTATGTGCTACAGCCTTTGCAACGAGTGTTTTTCCAGTTCCAGGGGGCCCAAATAGAAGGATACCCTTTGGTGGTTCAACACCGATACGCTCAAAAACTTCAGGTTTGGTCAGAGGGTATTCAACTGCTTCCCGGACCTCTTCAATCTCAGAGCTCAATCCTCCCACTAGTTCGAATGTTACGTCTGGTGATTCTTCAAGTTCCATCACCCTGACCCTTGAATCATATGTCTCCTCGAGGACTTTAACTATGGAGAGTGCGTTATTGACCGCTACCTTGCATCCGGGTTTGATGTCTGGCTGAAGTTCTTCAGAGACGGTTGTGATATATTCCTGATTATTGCCCATCTGGCGGAGGTAGATCTCACCTGATGGAAAGATATCTACCACCACTGCTACAAACAGTGGCATTCGTTTCAGCTGACTGTTCTCACGCTTCAGAACAACATTCTCTTTGAATAATTCCTCTGTGCGGATAGAGAGTTCGAGGTTTTGGGCCTCGAGTTCCTGTAACCGTATTTGGTAGGCCAGGGACTGATCCCGTATCACGTTGTCCCGTGGCAGGGAAGAGTCGGGATAATCCATAATACTCATAAGTGGCGAGGATATGGTTTAATAGTTCTCTTTAGGGATAATTTTGACATTAGTATCCAGAGGCGTAATAATACCCGTTTTCTTCCTTAACGGTAATCGGTATATCAAAAAGTTCACTGATAGTTGTACTGGTTATGAGGGCCTCCTTACTGCCATCTGAGAATAAATTCCCACTTTTCATCATAATTACCCGGTTGATTTCAGGGATAATATCATGGATTTGATGAGTGACCAGTATGATTGTTACACCACTTATGGCAATATCGCGAAGGTATTTGCGTAGAGTATGGAGAGCCTGGAGGTCGAGACTGCTAGTCGGCTCATCAAGAATAAGCACCTGTGGCTGATGAACAAGGGCCCGTCCAATTATTAGTCGTCTTGCTTCACCAGATGAAAGA
>NZ_DATMYY010000247.1:0-3366 GCF_035560735.1 Methanospirillum sp. | reverse complement strand
GAATGGAGGATAAATATGAAAAATAGTACTCTTCAGGGAATTCCTGGAATGCTGCGGCCGTTTAAAGAATATCTTGAAACATGGTCCCTTCCGGAGGGTGCTGAAGTGGTCTTTTTCGGTGTCCCCGGAACCTGTACTCCTTTTGTGGAGCTCCTTTGTTATGCTGCCCGATCACTTCCGTGTACGTTTCTATTTGCTCCCTATCTCCATGAAAATGAGTCACGAAAGATGGTGTATACAGAGGGTCTCGGGTTTCAACTTGGAGAACCCTGCAAGATAACCAACCCCTCGGTCTTTATACTGATGGGAGGGCTCTCTATGCCTGGTGTGCCGGTGAAGATCGAGGATGCAGAAGCATTACTTGCAAAATATCAAGATGTCGCATGTGCCGGAATCTGTTTCATGCACATGTTTCAGAAATCAGGCTGGCTTGATAAAATCTCCTTTGATCTTCTGATAGATGCAACCATACATGTCGATATAACTGTCGAATAATCCTCGTATTCATACACATATGACCCGATTAATAACTGTAGAGAACCTCTCGCTTTCGTTTGAAGGAATCTATGCCCTGAAAAATGTCTCTTTCACGCTTGATGAAGGAGAGATCCTTGGCGTCACCGGCAGAAGCGGGGCAGGAAAGACAATTCTGATTCACCTGCTTCGTGGGATTGACCAGCCTCCGACTACGGGAAGGATTATTTATCATATTGCGGCCTGTCCATCCTGTGAGTATGTCACTGTTCAGAGCCATTCGGGTCAGAAATGCCCTAAATGTGGGGGTGTCCTTTCTGCAATAGACGTTGACTTCTGGAATCCTGATCAGGAACTCCTGAAACGGCGTATCCTGGCCAGAAATGCAATCATGTTCCAGCGGACGTTTGCCTTGTACGGAAATGACCGGGTCATTGATAATGTTCTCCACGCCCTTGATGACATCGGGTATCCTGCCGGAAAAGCCATAACCAGGGCTGCAGATCTCATCGATCAGGTCCGGCTCTCACACCGGATGATGCATATTGCCCGTGACCTTTCTGGTGGTGAAAAGCAGCGGGTGGTTCTTGCCCGTCAGCTGGCAAAGGAGCCCTTCTGCCTCTTTGCAGATGAGCCGACCGGAACACTGGATCCAAAGACTGCATATCTTGTTCACAAAATGCTCAAGGAGGCTGCTGCTGCATCAGGAATGTCAATGGTTGTGACCTCTCACTTCACCCAGATTCTTGATGAGGTAGCAACTACAGCCATTCTCCTGGAAAATGGCGAGATCAAAGCATCAGGGGCTCCACGGGATGTCATGGCTGTTTTCATGAAAGGATTTCATGATGATGAAGTGTTCTGTGGTGTTGAATGCGGCAAACCGATCCTCCAGGCACGCGATCTCGTAAAGCAGTATGTCTCACTAGATCGCGGCCTTATCCGTGCAGTCAATAACATTCAGTTGGAAATAAATCACCAGGAGATCTTTGGAATCATCGGCACTTCGGGAGCCGGGAAAACAACTCTCTCAAAGATGATTGCCGGTATCCTCGAGCCGACCAGTGGTGAACTGAACATCAGGGTTGGTGATGAGTGGGTTGATATGACAAAGCCCGGATTTGACAACCGTGGCCGGGCAAAGCAGTATATCGGGCTTCTTCACCAGGAGTATGATCTCTTTCCGCACAGGACTGTGCTTGATAACCTTACCGATGCCATCGGTCTTGAGTTTCCCAAAGAACTTGCAAAGCAGAAGGCGATTATCACCTTGAAGATGGCAGGATTTACAGCCGAGAAGAGCAAAGAGGTCTTGAACCGGCTCCCGGGAACCCTGAGCGAGGGTGAACGTCACCGGGTTGCCCTAGCCCAGGTTCTTATCAGGGAACCGACGATCGTGGTGCTTGATGAGCCGACCGGGACAATGGATCCGATAACCAAGGTTGATGTCAAGCACTCGATCCTACATGCCCGTGAGGAGATGGAGGATACGTTTATTGTTGTCTCTCATGACATGGAGTTTGTCAGAGAGATCTGTGACCGCTGTGCCCTTATGCGGTTTGGCAAGATCATCAAGATTGGTCCCACTGCAGAAGTTCTTGCTGAAGTAACCGAAGAAGAGCGTCAGACAATGGCTAACGAATGAGACTCCAAGAGATAGAAAGAGCCGAGATAACCGTCCTTGTTGACAATTATACCGATCTCCTCAGATCAGAAACCTCACCGATTGTAAAAAGGCCACCTATACCTGATGGGGAGGTTTTGCTGGCTGAACACGGCCTTTCACTATATATTACGGTATGGTCAGGAAATGAGTCGATATCTATTCTGGTGGATGCTGGTGCCTCGAAGATCTCTCTTCAGTATAATGCTGGCAGATTAGGCATATCCCTGCAAGATATTGCTGCTCTGGTGATCAGTCATGGTCATTATGATCACGTTGGTTCTCTTGTTGAAGTTCTGGAGCGTGCCGGCAGGCCGGTCCCGGTATACGTCCATCCTGGTTCATTTTCAAGGAGAGAAAAACGGTTCTCCCCTGAATCCTTCATTGATATTGCCCCTCCTGATCTGAATGCATGCAGAAATGCAGGAGCGGAACTTCTCTTTACATCAGGTCCGACCCTGTTTTGGCATGACCGGATCCTGATAACCGGTGATATTGAACGCACTACAGAATTTGAACAGACTAATCCTGTGTATTATGTTGAAGATTCTGACTCGTGGGTTCCTGATCAGTTTCACGACGATCAGGCTGTTGTTCTCAATCTAAAAGGGAAAGGCTTGGTGGTTATTACCGGATGTGCTCATGCAGGGGTCATCAATACGATCAGGTATGCCCGTATGATCACCGGGGTGGATCAGATCTATGCAGTTATCGGAGGATTTCATCTCTCTGGTTCGTTCTTTAGCAGGATCATCAATCCAACCGTTGCTGCCATGAAGGAGATTAATCCCGGATATGTAATACCACTTCACTGCACCGGCTGGGAAGCAATAACCAGGCTTTCTGAAGAGATGCCGGATCAGGTGATACTCAATACTGTTGGATCAACATACCTGTTTGGATAAGTGAATATCCAGTTTATATCACTCACTGGTCCACCGATTTTTTTTAAAGCAAAGTAATTACTACTCATTTGTGTAATTATGATATGCCAACAAACATGGACACTATCATCTGGAATTTTCAGATCCGGTATCTGATGTCAGTATCCTTATCTCTGAATTTGCTGAGCTCGTTTCCCTGTTGTATGAATAACGGAGTCCTAACGTGGATGGTGCCTATCATGATGATGATCAGTGCTATGAGAAGTACACGTCCTGTAATGGTTCTGTTCTGAATCAATACTGCCAGTTTTTTTCATCTTCTTGTCATCTCTCTCCCTTAATAAA
>NZ_DATMYY010000246.1:0-2151 GCF_035560735.1 Methanospirillum sp. | reverse complement strand
ATTATTCATATTGGTCTCAATGACAAGGATACGCTTTCGGATACTGACCCCGGAAACATATTGCTCTCTGAGGAGAGAAGTAGTAGAAGTTATTCTGAGTCTCAGAAAACAGGACGATAATATGACTCAAATAAATTCAATTCTAAAGATAGGGCTATTATTGCTCTTGGTATTTATCTGCAGCGTCTCTGCAGATCGTCTACCCAATTCGCAACCTGAAGTACAGTATTTCTCTCCTGATGGAATTGTGAATTCATCAAGGGTTTCAGGTTCACATATGAACAGTACTGAAACTGTTGTACCTCACATCACAGTTAGCCCTGATTTCTCTGTGATTTCTAAAATACTCGGAGTTGTCCCTTTTTTAGGTGATAATGCAGATAATCCTTTGGCATTAAGGAAGATCAGTTCAACTCAAGACCTGGAGCAGTATTTCATAAATCAGACCCGGGTAAAAGATGAAAAACTGGTTAAAGAAAAAGAGTTAAACTCAGAAAGAAAAAATTTTAATTTTTCCTCAACAGATTCAGGTAAAGGGATTTACAATGTTGAATCTCAAACAGTATCCGCTCCCCTTACAAATGGAGGATCGCATCATCCTGTAATGGAATCTGAAAACCAGTTATTCTCTTTGGATACAGCCATTGGCTCTTCCCAGTCCAGATCCGGAACCGATGTTGCATCAACATACTCCACAACAAATATCCAGGTTACCGGAGTAGATGAACCTGATTTTGTCAAGAATGATGGAAAGTATATCTACCTCATGAGTAACAATAATCTGACGATCATTGACGCATTTCCTCCTCAAAACGCCGGGATAGAATCTCAGATCCACATAGATGGTGATGTGTCTGATATATTTCTGAACGGAGATCGTCTGGTTATTTTCACTGGAAAGAATGGTCAGGGCTGGATGAAACCTGCAGGATCAGTTGCTCCAGTTCCAAGTTCTGAATATCAGACCCATGCACTTGTCTATTCAATATTTGATCATGCTCATCCGAAACTATTGCGTGACATCAGTATTCCGGGAAAATACCAGAATGCACGGATGATTGATGGTGATATCTATGTGCTCAACCAGGAGAGCCGAAACAGTGGAGATTACCATATGCCTGTTCTCTATGATGGGAAAAGGGAGATTACAATCAGAAATATCCGGGCTCCTCATGTTCCACCGGATAATTATGTGTTTTACTCACTTACATCCTTTAATATCCATAATGATGCCCAGCCTACAGCTGAATCATTCCTTCTTGGGCGGGATAGTACGCTCTATGTTTCAACAGGAAATGTATATATTGCCTACAAGAATCAGGGAAACAATCCCGGTTCATTGCCCACCTATAAGGATTCTGTCGTGCACCGGTTTGGTATCAAGAATGGAAAGATCTCGTATAAATCCACGGGGACATTCCCAGGGTACCTTCTCAACCAGTTTTCTCTTGATGAATATAAGGGCAACCTTCGGGTCGCAACCACGATAGACGAACCAGCCGCTAATGGTGGGCGTTCGAATGGAGTATATGTCCTTGATCCTGATATGGTCGTGATCGGGAGTCTGGATCACCTTGCATCAGGGGAGAAGATCTATTCAGCACGGTTTATGAGTGACCTGTTGTACCTGGTCACTTTCAAAACGATGGACCCGCTCTTTGTCATAGATCTTTCAAATCCTAAAAACCCGGGAATTTTAGGAGAGCTAAAGATTCCGGGCTATTCTGATTATCTTCACCCATATGATAAAACCCATCTGATAGGAATCGGAAAAGATACCACTCCGAATCAGTGGGGAGTCTCTGCAACCGGTATTAAGGTTGCATTATTTGATGTATCAAATCTTACAAACCCCCTGGAGGTGGGACATGTTATTATCGGAGAGAAGGGTTCTGACTCAGAAGTGCTGCATGATCATCGGGCGTTCCTGCTCGATCAAAGTAACAATGTCATGGCAATCCCTATTAAAGAAATAACAAACTCTCCGACACCAGGAAGTCAGTATAGTGGTTCATATATTCCAACGATATGGCAGGGAACCTATGTGTTTGGAATTGACATAAAGAACGGTTTCATCGAGAAAGGAAGGATAACAAAGGAAATGAGTAACCAGAATAATTATTCTGAACAGGGTTCTGCAGTGAAACGATC
>NZ_DATMYY010000245.1:0-4392 GCF_035560735.1 Methanospirillum sp. | reverse complement strand
TCCTATGGGATGGTGTAAGGTGTGTATCTATGAAGAGATTATTTTCATACATGACCCTCGGGCTGGTAATACTCCTGCTCGCAGTACAGGTAGGGTGTGTTTCAGCAGCAGGGACTGGTTCTAACCAGAGTGAACTCTGGGTATTTGCTGCTGCATCACTGACTGGTGCAATTTATGATATTGACCAGATATTTGAGAAGGCTCATCCAAATGTTCATATTGTAACAGACTTTGATAGTTCTGGAACTCTTGAAACTCAAATAAAGAATGGTGCTCCAGCTGATCTCTTCCTTCCAGCAAGTGATCAGAACATGCAGAACCTTGTTGCAGCAAAATTAATTGATAACTCAAGTGTTACACCAATTGCAAAAGGAAAACTTGCAATTATTGTACCTGCTGATAATCCAAAGAAAATAGCTGGACTTTATGATCTGGGTAATCCCGGAGTTAAAATTGTAAGTGAGGTCTCAAGTGTACCTATCCGTAAGTATACTGAGCAGATGCTGACCAAGGCAAGCAATGATCCCGAGTATGGTCCGGTATTTGTTGGAAATTTCAGGAAAAACATTGTCTCTGAAGAGACCAACGTAGCCCAGGCTGCAACTAAGGTTGCAATGGGAGAAGCAGATGCAGGTATAACCTACTTCTCTGATGTGACCAAGGACATTGCTGATAAAGTTAAGATTATTGAACTTCCAGACAAATTTAATGTTGTAGCCTCATATCCTGCAGGAATTCTGACAAGATCAGGCGAGAAGGACGTTGCCAAACAGTATATCGACCTGATAAAATCAGATCAGGGCAAGACTGTTCTTAAGAACTACAAGTTTGATGTAGCTTAAACCCTACAAAAAGGTGGAAGGGAAAGTTACTCCCCCCCTTTGAAAGATATCTTTGATTTAGGGTTTCAAGTTTCTGAACACGTTATTTCTTTTTGAATTAAATTCCGGATTCTGTCCTTTCCCTATTTCCCTGGCTTCACTGGTCATTACTACCTCTACCAGCCGTAACAGTTCCTAGGTCTCGATGCGGAATTAATGGTTCACTAATTACTAAAGATTCACGTATTCTATTGTAGCAGAGCCGCTTTCAGTACAATAAATGATGGAATCCTAAAATGAGAGAGAAGTGATGGGTCCTCAATATTCTTCTTAAGATCTGGAATGGTTCTTTTAACGAGAGGACACACATCCCACTCTTCTCAAAAGCATTAAAATATGATGAGAGGGGGCGGTGATAATGAAGCGTTTCTCCCCAAAAACTAACCGGTTCACATTTCTCATGTAGATAATCCCTGACGACTTTGTATCCCCGTGGGTTTGTATCCTCATGGGCCCAGTCACTACAGAAGAATGCAGGGTGAGTAATGGAGAGAAGAAATATGCCATCAATCCGGAGAACCCTTGCGACTTCGCTGATGCAGATCTCTATATCTGGGATATCCATCAAAACCATGTTTGCTATGACAATATCCATAGATCTGCTTTTTATTGGAAGAGGCTTGGTAATGTCCATAATAGCGTACATGGCTGCAGACCCTGCATTTTCCTTTGATGCATATGATATCATCTTCTCTGAACCGTCTATCCCAACAGTAAACGCTCTTTTTAATGCAACTTTTTTGGTAAACTCTCCGCATCCGCATCCAAGATCAAGAACATACTTATTGTAGACATCCCCAATCATCGACTCAATAACCGGCATATAAATTGAACGATGAAATATCGTCAGAGGAGATTAATCTTCTGCATATCGTTCTGCAGCAAGATCCCAGAGATTTGGTTGTTCGGTCTTCATTGCCTGTAAAAAGATGTGACTTCAGTATTCCGTCAAACCCTTTTTGCTATCAGAATCATCCGTTTCGATTCGCTGTCTAGCAGTCTACCCTTCCAGTCACTATAGATATTCATAACCATAAGCCCTTCATTTTTAAGAATCCTTATGATCTCATTTGGGTTATAGAGCCGGAGAAAGAACGGGGTATCTCTCCGTTTCCCTTCCCTAATGATGATGCGAGAGTTATACAGCCTTCCAGTTAACGGGTCAAAGCGGTTTCTGTCTATCATCAGATCTGTATTCTTCTCCCTTACTGAAAATCGTGGATAATCCTTTAAAAAAGCATCCCTATTCAGAATATCAAGACATACCATTCCGCCTGGTCGGAGTGAAGAGGCAATATTCCTGATGACGATCTCATTCTCATCATCTGAAAAATACCCAAACGAACTAAACAGATGGATGACACAATCATATGCTTCTGATTCGCAGTATTTCCTGGAATCATTGCAGAGATATTTTACTCTGACTCCTCTCTTATCTGCATCATCCCGAGCTATTGAGAGAAATTCCTGGCTTTGGTCGATACCTGTGACATCGTGCCCAAATTCTGCAAGCCGGTTTGCATGTCTCCCGTGTCCACAGGCGAGATCAAGGATTTTTTTATCTGATTCAAGGCAGAGATTCTGTATGAGAAATGCTACTTCCTCATCAGTATACTCATCCTTTATTATATCCCCATAAAAATAGAGATAATCTTCTGCATCAAAGACTGATGCAGGATCATACGTCTGATTTGTCTTTTCTAGAGCGTCTGGGCTGTTTATAGAGATCCCTTACCTTTAGCTTCAGTAACGAATGTTTCAAGTCTTTTTTTTTCTTCTTCAAGTGAATAATTGATGATATCGGGATGAAGGATATTCGCAACGTCCATCAGGCTGATAAGCCAGCCGAGATCGCCTGATGTGAATTCACTATCCATTGTAAACACCTTTCTTTCTACAGTGGCCTTACATGAGATACCAAGGTTTTTACAGGTCGTGAGAAATTCATCAATCGATGGGGCAAAATGTCCGGAGATCAGAATAATCTCTGGATTTAGGTCGTTGAGTTCTTTAGCTGTGTACTCCGCATGAGACCTCTCATGGAAATTACCCTGTATATTCAGACTCATCCCTCCCGCCATCTCGACAAGGACGTTTCCAAGTTTTGTTGCATACATGGGCGAGAGAGGGTGACAGAATACGCCATATACCCGGGGGTTATTTGCGTTTTGCACCTTTTCTGCGATATCGTTCGCGACTTTGGTTGCATACCTGATAAGTTTCTCACCAGTCTCCTGCCTGCCTGAGAGATTTGAGAGATACCTGGTCATGGCAGTGAACGTCTCAAGTGAATCATGCTGCTGTTGCAGGTCTGCAAGGTATCCATTACCGATGACAAGGTTACAGAGATTATCAATCTCAACTTCATCAGTAACGCCAAGAACTTTCAAGAATGATGCAATAAATTTCGCACCCATAATCGAGCGGTATCCACCAAGGACAGGAGCGTCATCGGCAGGAATCGGTACGATATCCCCTTTGTGGAAATATGTGTACCCACAGGAACAAATCCCGTCAGGCTGCATTGAGAGGATACGGGCAGCCATCGGACCAAAAAATACCCTGTGAATGATCGTTTTCCCACAGTTCGGGCATCGGGAGTCAAGTTCGGTAGTAGCAGGTGTATTAAAGAGATAGACATGGTCCACTACCTCCCGAAGTGTAGTACATATGGCTTCTGCCTGAGTTTTGTCTGGTTGAAAATGGTTGAGATCTTCAGTAACAGCGAAAAACCTCATGACCTGAAATGGAATTGAAGGGGATATCTGTTTGATCCGCTTCGCAGCCCCGCAGATTTCATCTTCTCTTCCAACGAGATACATAGTAGAGACCTCGATAAAAACACCTGCATCATACAGGATTTGGAGGTTTCGAAAGACAGGTTCTGCTGAAACAGCCCCGCACTCCCGGTATCTCTCATCAGAAGATCCTTTCAGCCCGATATTTACAAAATCAAGATACGGGATCATCTGCCTCAAGGTCTCTTCGGTCATATATCCGTTACTTGAGCACCCAATTAAAAATCCCTCTTTCTTTGCAGTCTTTGCGAGCCGCAGGAAGGTGGGAAGTGAGACTGTTGGTTCATTAAGACAGAACGTAATACCCCTGCAGGAGCTTTCCCTTGCAATTGTAAGAATATCCTCCGGGGTATGTGGTGTTAAGACCTTTTGGAGTGTTCCTTTACGAGTTGTCTGAAATTCTGAAATACATCCATCACAGGCAAAGTTACACCCGATGGTGCTTACCAGCAGGAAGATGCTGTTTGGGTAGAAGTGGAGCATCGGAATAGACTCGCTTGAAACCGGGTAAATATTGAGGTATGAATCAGGATAGTTTTCAGTGATAACTCCCGCTTCGTTCTGGTACATTCTGCAGTACCCGGAGATTCCCTCTGCGATATCACAGTACCGCTCACAATAATTGCAGATCATATTTTTTCCGTGGGTATCAGGTTTAGATTCCATGCCTTTTCTGCCTGATAACAGAGGGAACAGAACCATCAGTTGTATAC
>NZ_DATMYY010000244.1:0-3143 GCF_035560735.1 Methanospirillum sp. | reverse complement strand
GACAGTTGTATGCCTGATACCATTCTTCTTCAATATCCTGTACGTATCAGGAATGTGGTCAGTAAAAGGGGTAGATATCACCCCAATCGTCTTTTTTATTACCGCAGTTGGATTGTTTATTTCTTCTTACTTCTTCCAGTTTTTAAACCTGGAACCGGTGGCTCACAACCTACTCTTAAAAAACCTAAAAGATGCATTGATCGTTATTGACACCAAGGATATCATTGTCGATGCAAATCCTGCTGCCCTCATACACCGGGCAGACGGAGTTGGAACCTATTTAGGAGAAAATATCATTCAGATATTCCCATTTACAAGGGAAGTTCTTGAAAACTGTACTATGGGTTCAGATTCCCCGGGGTTCCCGATAGAACTTCCATTGAATGGATTTTTGCGCTTTTTTGAGATGACGTGCATTCCGGTGATAAATAATGGGGGAATTCTAATTGGTAAACTGATTACTCTTCATGATGTGCATGAGCAGACCACAGCAGCACGATCTATCCATAGAGCAAATCAGAAACTCCAACTCCTTTCAGGGATCACAAGACATGACATCAAGAACCAGCTATCAGTCCTCACCGGATACCTCTCCCTGGCAGATGAAATAGATGCTGAAGAATTTAAGGAAAATTATCTTGGCAAACTAAAAGAAGCAACCAGGTTGATAAACCAGCAGATTGAATTCACCTCTGTGTACCAGGATATCGGACTACATGAGCCCAGGTGGTTTAATCTTTCAATACTCATGGAGCATGTTAAATCTCAGATTCCAGTCACTACACTAAAATTTATCAATGAACTAAATGGGGCGAAAATATACGCAGATCCGATGCTTGAACGTGTATTGTACAACCTGTTTGACAATACCATCAGATATGGAAAGAAGACCACATCCATCAGATCATATTATACTCTTGATGATGGATCTCTGAAATGGCTCATCGAAGACGATGGAGTGGGAATAGCTCTCGAAGAGAAGGATAATATCTTTAAAAAAGGATACGGGCACAATACAGGACTCGGTCTCTTCCTTGTCAGAGAAATCCTTTCGATCACTGATTGTACAATTGTTGAGACCGGAGCGCCCGGGGTCGGAGCCCGCTTTGAAATTCGAGTCCCGGGAGGGCAGTACAACCTTCAGAAAGATGATACATCATAATTTCAGGGAGACAATCAACCATCTCAATCATCGGTTTGAATCTGAACCATTCTCTTCTACGCATAAAATAGCCAGGAATATCCTAATATCACAATTTTGATAGAAGACTGCAGAATCATTTTTGCATAAAAAAGTTTGGAGTCGAAATCTCCAGTCAACCGGTCACGCAAACATTACGCTGGTGGTTGGCAGGCGGGATTCACGCTCAAAGTCATATCTGAACTTACTGAGTGCCATTATGAAATCATTCTGGCAAACCTTGGTATGTTCCTGTCTAATGGCAAACATACCCGCCTCCATACAGATAGCATTCAGATCAGCACCATTACGGCCTTCAGTCAGGCGTGCAACCTCCATCATGTCCACACTGTTATCGATGTTCATGCCCCGGGTATGGACCTGAAGAATGGCATACCTTCCTTCGGTATCTGGAAGCGGAATCTCGATAATACGGTCAAACCGTCCCGGCCTGAGCAGGGCTGCATCGAGAATGTCAATCCGGTTGGTGGCACCGATGATCTTCACATCGCCCCGCTGCTCAAAACCGTCCATGGCTGCAAGGAGTTGCATCAGCGTCCGCTGAACTTCTCGATCACCAGAGGTCATTGCCTCTGTGCGTGATGCCCCTATCGCATCTATCTCATCAATAAAGACGATAGATGGTGCCTTCTCCCTGGCGAGATCAAAGAGTTCGCGGACAAGCCGTGCCCCTTCTCCAATATATTTCTGTACTAGTTCAGAACCTACAGTATGCAGAAACGCTGCATGAGTCTCATGGGCTACTGCTTTTGCAAGCAGTGTCTTGCCTGTTCCGGGTGGGCCGTAGAGCAGCACTCCCTTCGGCGGGGTGATCCCGATGTTGGCAAAGAGTTCAGGGCGTGTCATTGGCAGTTCAACAGCTTCCCTGATCTCTGTTATCTGTTTTTCAAGCCCTCCGATATCCTCGTATGTTTCTCCTGGCAGCTCTACAACCTCCATTCCGTAGACCTGCGAGTCATAACTGCTTGGCAGTAATTCAACGATAGCCAGGGATTGCTGGTTCAGGGTGCACCTGACCCCGGCTTTCATCTGCTCAGTATCCACCGACTGCGAGACCCTGACAAGGAAGCGTGGTCCGGCGCTTGACCGTACCACAACCCGTCCGGAATCTATTACATCAGTGATCGTCCCAACAATCAGGGGTGGAGTTTTGAGGTGTTCAACCTCGCTCTTCAGTTTTCTGACCTCACGCTCATATCGGATCTTCTGAGTCTCGATATACCGCTTGTCAGATTCCAACTGACGTATCTGCTCCTTCAGCTCCTGGTTCTGCGACTCCATCCCTGCTACACGCTCAACGAGGTAGCGATACAACTCCTCGGGCGTTTTCGGGTCATCTGATTGGCGGCCAGTCTCTGACATCCGTCTGATTAGTTATATAGGGGAAAGTGACTATATGATGATTGCGAAATATGCAGTGTGAAATGTGTGGGGCAGAAAGTAAGGGCCCTTTGAAACGAGTTCGGATCGAAGGGGCCGAACTCTCAGTCTGCAGTAACTGTGCCAAATACGGGACAGAACTGCCAGGGGCTGCAAAATCACCTGCAGCTCCGGCTAGCAGAGCGACAGGATATACTCAGGCTTCAGTTCCCCAGGCTCGTCGCTCACGCGACCTCTTTGATCAACTCGGGGGTGATCTGGTAGAGGATTATGCAGATCAGATCAGAAATGCCCGGTTAAAACTCGGCATTTCCCAGAAAGATCTGGCTCTCGCCATGATGGAGAAGGAACTCCTTATCAAGAAGATCGAGAAGGGAGAACTCATCCCTGAAGAAGATGTCAGGAAGAAGATCGAAAAAGAACTTGGAATCAAACTTATCGAGGACTCTTCATTAGAATCACTTGATATTCATCAGTCCAAGATGACTACAACCATGGGTGATGTCATCAAGATCAAGAAAGTAAAGCGATAACACATCCTTTTTTTTATCAATGATATGCG
>NZ_DATMYY010000243.1:0-2137 GCF_035560735.1 Methanospirillum sp. | reverse complement strand
GCGATACTGTAATTATAATTGGAGATATATGCACGAAGAGGATTCTTGAGAAGATTTTCTAGTCTAAATCTCTTACGTTTTGATTCTATTTTCTTCAAAAATCTCTTATCAACTTTAGAGAAGTCCACATCTTCAATAGCTACATCAGCAAATTCAGTCTCATTGATCGGTTTTCTGGTTATGTCCATCTTAATTGTCGGAAGCATCAGATACAGGATGTATATCATTCCTATAGATCCAAGAGCAAGCCCAAGAATGATTATAGGCATATATCCTGCCAGATCAGACTTTCCACCTAGATTTTGAGCGACTATGATAATTATCATCGTAATTGGACCAGCGACAAAGGCTGTCACATATACTTCGGCCATTATCTCGATCGTTTTTAGGATGTTTTCAAGTTCACGTGCTGCTGTTTCTCTGAAATAGGCTGACCGCGATGAAAGAAAGTTGGTAATATCTCCACCACTGTTTGAGAGAAGGAGCAGATCATTGAGAAATTCAGAAAGGTTCTTTGAGGGTGTTACTCCCTGAAGATTTCTTATTGCTGTATACAGATCATCACCAAATACCTCTACATCGCGGACTATCAGACCAAATTCTTTCCCAACCTCTCCAAAAAGGTCATCAGCCTCGTATATTTTCCTGATTACATTATATAGAGTCATAGTCATTGAGAGAGCCTGCATGTAGGTTATTGCATACGGCAGATCAAGATCAATTGAAGATTTTCTCCCTGCAGCTGTGGTAGAAGGATACGTAAAAATAGCGATTGAAACTCCGGGACCGAGCAGGATAAAAAGTATTGTGATTATGAGGATGTTGTTATTTAAAATATTGTTTGGCTGTGCTGGTACCAACTGAAAATTCGTTAAAAGCAGAAACGATGATACTGCTATGAAAACTCCAAATGAGAGAAGACAATATTTTAGCATCATCATAAAAAAATCATACAGGGAATACGGAAGATGAGAAGCCCGGATTGATCTCCTGAGTGATGTTGTCCGGGTCCATTTCTCAACCTGTTTCGGAGTTATGAGATTCATGCTCTTCTCCGAAGATCTGCAATCATCTGTATCAGAATTTCAGGATCTGTGCTATACTGGTGCCTGAGACGCGATAGAAATGCAGTTCTCAGATCCAGTTGATATTGTATCTCTTCAACTGACCAGTTATGCATGTACTGAATCGTCTGCAGCGTTTTGGATTTTTTATACACTTTCCGAAACGAATCATCTTCAGGCACATACTCAAAAAGGGTATTCCACTTTACTTTGTCCCCTTCTCCAAGAAGGATCTCATGAATAGCATCACATCTTCTGATCATCCGGCCCTCCCGGTAATGGAATGTCTGGATAACCATCAGGTTAAGTGCTCCAAACATAGCAGGTGGAACATTAATCGGCTCATTAGTGAGCCTGTTTAATGCTTCTTCGATATTTCCTGCGTGAAGTGTGGAGATAGTAGTATGGCCACTGTTCATAGCCTGAAAAAGTGTCTGTGCCTCGTTACCTCTCACTTCACCCACAATGATGTACTCCGGTCTTTGGCGAAGGGATGCTCTGAGTAGATCAAAAAGATCCACATTTCCCCTGTCGTTAAATGAACTACTTGTTCTTGTCTGAACAGGAAGCCAGTTTTTCTGTGGTATCTGTATCTCGCGGGTATCTTCCAGAGAGACGATCTTGGAATTGTGAGGAATGAAGAACGAGAAGGCGTTCATTGCTGAAGTCTTTCCACTGGCTGTCCCCCCAACCACAATCATACTTTGTCGGTTTTCAAGTGCTAACCAGATAAAGGCAAGGAGTTCATCACTATATGTTCCAAAAGAGAGCAGAGTGGCTGGTGTCATGGGGTCTGATCTAAACTTGCGGATGGTGAATGAACTTCCTTTTGTTGATACAACGTCTGAATACGTAATCTGGGCCCGTGATCCATTTGGAAGTGATGCATCAAGGAGTGGGGATGTCAGGGAAACCTGTTTGTCTGCCTTCTGTGAAAGTTTGAGTACAAAGCGATTCAGATCTTCTGCTTCGAACTTTATTGAGGTTGGAGTACTTCCATAATACCGATGATGAACGTAAACAGGAAGATCGTGTCCATTACATGAAATATCCTCGAGGAGTTCATCATACAT
>NZ_DATMYY010000242.1:0-4778 GCF_035560735.1 Methanospirillum sp. | reverse complement strand
GGATTAGATCCTTGGAATGGGAAGATGAGGGTGATTCAGATGAAACTTCAGACTTCCCATCTTTATCCTCATATACTGGTTTATTTAGATCACTGGAATGAGATGATGATGAAGATTCTGTTGTTGCACTGGACTTCTCTTCATTATCATCATACACTGGCAGATTTGGATCTTTCCCAGTGATTGTGGATTTCTGTGTAGGTTCAGTTGATGGAGCCTTTGTTTCGACAACTGATGTTTTAGTTAATGTTGGTGATGGTTCAATAGTAGGAGTAACAGAAGGTGCCAGAGTTCCAGTAACTGTTGGAGTAGTTGGTGCTGAAGTTGTCTGGGGTGACTGGGTCACTGTTTTAGTCTGGCTTGCCTGATCAGACTGAGCCCCGATGGTGACTCTAATAGTTGCTGTGGCATCCTGAGGTGACTTGGTTGGATTTCCAAAGGCAAATGTAATCTTGTCTCCGGTTTTTAATGGAAATACATTCAGACCATCTTCTGTTGGCAGCAAATAATCCTGAAGTTGTTTATCGTTAACAAGAACAAACCAACTGTTTTCGCCAGAATTAATATACCCGTTCACTCCGTCCAGAGTCAGAATACCCCGTTTAGTGATCAGTTCATCTCCAACCTTGTAATTCTCAATGCTATCAGTACCTGCCAGCGCCTGAATAATACCAAGAGGAGACATCGCAGGAATCTGGTACAATTTTCCAGATACCGCTTTTATCGAGACAACGCCCTCACCGGAGGGTATAGAACCGCTGAAAATTTCAGCCTTGCCTGATGTAGATGCATGTGACGACAAATTACCGTCAGCTAGTGCGATAATAGGTGTGATTGTACAAATACAGAGAAGGGCAAGAATGAATATTAAATTTGAATAGAATCGCATGATCATCCATCACTCCAGATACTGAATGCAGATCTGAGTAAAGTGTAGTGCCTCATATACTATAAAGGATCAACAAAATCCCACTCCATGCTGAAGATCGAAAGGCAGTAATCATTCAAAAGAGTAAATGGGTCAGAGTATTCAGCACATATAATATCCAGAATTCTCCGCCGGCATATATATCCTCATACGAACCTCATTACTCGGCATGGAACTGCTCACTGCTGATGAGGGCAGACTTGCTCTTTCATATGCACGGAGTGTATTGCATGAGCATATAGCCGGGACACCGTACGGTGAGCCATCCTGGCCCGCTATCTTCTCGAGAAAACGCGGGGTCTTTGTGACACTCACAATACATGGAGATCTACGGGGATGCATCGGATATCCATATCCGGTGCTTCCACTTAAAGAGGCGATTCATGATGCAGCATGTACTGCTTCAACAGAAGATCCACGCTTTCCTCCGGTAAAATCTGACGAACTTTCACACATATCAGTGGAAGTTACCATCCTGACTGAACCGAAACTCCTGGAAGTAGCCCCTGACATGCGGGCCAGTGCAATTGAAGTTGGAAAATATGGACTCATCGTGAAAGGATATGGAAGATCAGGACTTCTGCTTCCCCAGGTTCCGGTTGAATGGGGATGGAATACAAGAGAATTTCTAGACCATACATGCAACAAGGCAGGACTGCCTGCAAAGTCATGGCTTGAATCTTCTGTGCAGGTATTTACCTTTGAAGGACAGATATTTAGCGAGAAACACGATTAATGGCGCTTTCATTTGAGATTCTTGAAAAGGATATTGCTGGCAGGATCGGCCGGCTCTCCGACGGTAAAAAGACAGTAAAAACACCTGCTCTTCTCCCTGTAATAAACCCGCATCTTCCCATTATCACCCCAAGGGAGATGCAGGATATGGGAGTGCAGGCCCTCATAACAAATGCATACATCATCTCCCGCAGTACTGAATTCAGGGAGCGGGCTCTTGCTGAGGGACTTCACGCTATGCTTGATTTCGATGGTGTGATCATGACCGATTCAGGATCTTTTCAGCTCTCCGTATATGGGGAAGTGGAGATATCCAATCAGCAGACCATTGAATTCCAACAGGCGATAGGTTCTGACATTATCGTACCTCTTGACATTCCAACTCATCCGGACACCGAACGAGAGCAGGTAGAAGAAGAACTTGCAATAACCCTTTCCCGTCTGAAAGAAGCAAATGGATTTGCCAATCATGCAAACCACACCCTGGCCGGTCCGGTTCAGGGTGGCCTTTTTGAGGATCTCAGAGAGTTTGCAGGCAGGGAAATATCAGAGATGGGCCTGAAGTTCTGCCCGCTTGGTGCAGTCGTGCCACTTATGGAAACATACCGGTACAAGGATCTTGTAAAGGTTGTCATGGCTGCCAAGCGTGGCCTGAAACCCGGAATATGTGTCCATCTCTTTGGTGCCGGTCATCCATCCATGTTTGCCCTTGCTGTTGCAATGGGATGCGACCTCTTTGATTCTGCGGCATATGCCCTTTATGCAAAAGCCGGACGTTACATGACAACACACGGTAGTTATCATCTCCATGAGCTCTCCTACCTTCCATGTGCCTGTCAGGTATGCAGTACACACACGGCTGAATCACTTCAAAAATCACCGGACAAAGAACGACTTTTAGCTCTTCATAACCTTCATGTCACCCTCGCAGAGATAAACAGAATCAGGCAGGCAATCAAGGACGGGGTTCTATGGGAACTTGTGGATGAACGGTGCCGTGGTCATCCGCAACTGCTCCGCGGATACCGGGAACTTCTCACATATGGGGAAGAACTGAAACAACAGGACCGGGTCTCCAAGCGGCGATTTTTCTACAGGGGATCAGAGAGTTGTCTGAGAACAGAAGTTCTTAGGTACCATGATATGGTTGAGAGATTTGAGGTTGGAAAGAGAGCACTGGTAACGTTTGATCAGAAAGTTCACAGTGGCTATGATGCTGTCTTTTTCTTTAAACCGCCATTCGGCCCATACCCACCAGAATTATCAGAAACATTTCCAATAGGACAGAGCGAGATACCTGACTGGGACAACGAGATGGTCAGATGTGGTTGTATTGGGATCGAACGGCTTACGAAAGCAAACCCGGATACTAAAATAATTGTCCGCTGCCGCTCGTATTGGAAAGATATTATCGAAAGCACTGCCCCAAGCGTGGAGGTGGATCTTGAGGACCTGTGAATTTACTGCACGCGACGGAACCGGCAGAGCAGGAAGGCTCCGGATTGATGATACAGAGTATTTGCTCCCATGGGCTGGAGATGTACCATCTCTCTTTCCAGCTCTTACCGAGAGGAAACTTGATGCCTTCTTCCCCTCTGATGATCCGGAGTTTGTGAAGAAATTCTTCACATCAGATGGGAAGCAACCGATCCAGATTCATATTCATCATCCTGAAGAGTTAACAAGCGGGGATGTAGTCATAACCCCGAACTGGCACACTCTAATTCAGCAGCCGAGGGACTTTACCAGGCACCTGCAGATTCTGAAAGAGAGAATTCCACCGGACACCTGCTGGTATTTCCCGGGAGGTGCTCTTCCGGAGAATGTCGCTATCCTGGTTCATGCAGGTTTTGATATTTTTGATTTTACCGATGTGGATCTCAAGGCTGTGCAGGGAAGGTTCTGCCTTCCTGATGGAGATTATCCTGAAACTGTCATGGCAGAAGGCCTCTGTCAGTGTCCGGGATGCAAAGCAGGTGATCTCAGGGAACATAACCGTTACGCTCTTAAACAGGAACTTGCTCTCATCAGGACACGTATCAGGGCCGGAACATTCAGAGAATTTCTCGAAGGTCGCGTAAGGACACGACCACCTTATGTTTCTATCATGCGACATCTGGATCGCAGTGCCCTGATGGAGAAACACACACCGGTGACCCGGTCGACTCCCTTTATTGCATCATCTGGAGACAGCATTCACCGCCCTGAAGTGAAACGATTTGCAGAGCGCCTCCTCTCCAGATATATCCCACCTCTCGCAGATGTGGCTGTTCTTCTTCCCTGTTCAGCCAGAAAGCCATATTCACTTTCACAGAGTCATCATAAGTTTACCCAGGCTATCAGCAGGCGTGCACATGAGCTCATTCTCACTTCTCCGCTCGGTCTTGTCCCCCGTGATGTTGAGCTTGTGTATCCTGCAGCACACTATGATGTCCCGGTGACCGGGTATTGGGATCATGAAGAACGATTTCAGATCGCTGATACGCTTGCTAAATATCTCATGAAACACCAGTACCGCCGGGTCATTGCACACCTTGATGGTGATGCTCTTCTTATAGCAACTGAGGCAGCTGACCAGGCAGGTGTAACTCTTGAGTCTACCTGCTCTACTCATCCAACCGATCCTGCAGCTCTCAGGCAACTGAGCGAGGCACTAACAGGCGAGAAGAAAGTAAAGAATCATCTTCTCAGGGGTATGGTCTCAATGCAGTTTGGGTACGACCTCAGAGTACCTGGTCTTGAAGTAAAGGGATCATACCCTGAAGTGATCGTGAAAAAGGGGCGTCAGCAAATCTTCTCTCTCGAGCCCTCAACAGGAATGCTCAGGCCAACCTTTGACGGATGGAACATGATTGACACCGGGTACCGGGTCTATATCGATAACTTTGTTCCCCAGGGAGATATTCTAGCTCCGGGAGTTGTCGAGGCTGATCCTGCAGTCAGGGAAGGCGATGAAATTCTTGTCATTGGTGAAAATGCGATGGCAACAGGTCGTGCTGTGATGTCAGCAGATGAGATGATCAGGTCACACCGCGGGGTTGCGGTTCGCGTGCGTAAGGTAAAGAAGTTGAACGGGTAATAAATAAGGCACACGACCAGCTATCCGGATGTGACA
>NZ_DATMYY010000241.1:0-16605 GCF_035560735.1 Methanospirillum sp. | reverse complement strand
GTGTTGGTTCAATAAGCCTTCAGAGAACTAACGTCAGCACCTCGATGACATAACAACTTCATCAGGGTATAAAAAAACTTGCCATGCAATCAATGATGGTTTTTTTTAATAATCCCTCACTTTTTCAAGTGAATTTGCATAATAGGAAAGAGTATTACCAACACCTACCGTCATTATTCAACATTGGGTAAAACAAATACAACAATGCATAAATATGTACAAAGACATACATTAGAGTACATGATTCGGACAACAAATTCATTCAGACAGGTGATGCCGGTGGACTGGAGTTCGCAGTGACAGGGGACTGCCTGTCACTGGATCTGTCATATCCTACCTTCAGGCAAATGGCAGAAAATCTACATAAACCAGAGCTTATCCCGGTAACAGTAACTATCCCAATTCCTGAAGCCTCACCTGCAGTGCTATACCAGCACCTTCGGACAGAGAAGGGATTTCTTCTTGAATCAATGGAGGGAGTACCCCGCAGGGCTGTGCGATCAATCATCGGAACAGACATACAGGAACTCTTCATCCTGGATAAAACCAGCCATTATTCTGATCCTATCGGAGAGATTCGAAGATTCATGAGTGGGTATACATTTTCAGGAAAAGCTCCCGCGGGTTTTACAGGTGGCCTTGTAGGATACTGCTCGTACGATATGGTAACTGACCTGAACAAAGGATATCTGGATGCAGGGAAGGAGAAGAATTGTCCGGTCGGTAAGTTCATGCTCGCGAGGTCGGGAGTAGTCCTGGACCATCAAAAGAACACCTGCATGGTATTTTCAACTCCACTCATAAACCCAGGTGACAATTTCTCCGAGGTTTATCAAAAGGCAGTCATAGAAATCCAGACTCTTGTTGATAAGATTCAAAGCATTAGTGATGAAAGCCCTTCAGGTAGTTATCCTTCATCGCCTGTAGATGAGATTCCCCTCACCTCCCCCCTGGGAAAAGAAGAATTTGAGGCAGCAGTCAGGAAGACCCTTGAACATATCCGGGCCGGAGATATCTTCCAGGCTGTAGTTTCACGCCGGTTTCAGACACCTTATACCGGGGATCCATTCAGGCTCTACGAAGAGGTACGTCAGCTCAACCCATCACCCTATCTCTACTTCCTAGAATTTGGAGACGAGACGGTTATCGGATCCAGCCCGGAGATGCTGGTCAAGGCCGATGGAGAGGATATCTTCACAGTTCCCATTGCAGGAACACGGCCGAGAGGAAAGGATGCGGCCGAGGATGCAAGACTGGCAGAAGAGATGCTTGCCGATGAGAAGGAGAAAGCTGAGCACCTGATGCTTGTAGATCTGGCTAGGAACGATATCGGAAAAATCGCAGCATTCGGGTCGGTAAGAGTCAGTTCCTTTATGGAGGTTGAGAAGTTCTCTCATGTCCAGCATTTAACATCCCAGGTCGCTGGCAAACTCGCAGAAGGGTTAGACCGGTTTGATGCACTCGGTTCCTGTTTCCCGGCAGGGACGGTTTCAGGTGCACCAAAACTGCGGGCGATGCAGATCATTGCAGATCTTGAACCTCACCCACGTGGCCTTTATGCAGGAGCAGTTGGATACATCGGGTTTGACGACAGGCTTGAGTTTGCTATCGCGATACGGACAACCGTGGTACAGGACGGAATCGCCAGTTTCCAGACAGGAGCCGGGATCGTTGCAGACTCTGACCCGACCAAAGAGTACGAGGAGACAAAGCAAAAAGCTGGAGCCATGCTTGCAGCCCTCTCACGTGCAAATGCAGGAGAGGTTGAAATCAATAACCTGAAGAATGAGGGAGGCCTGGCATGAACGTTACTATCGTGGACTGCTTTGACAGTTTTACCTACAACCTTCACCAGCTTGTCGGAACACTAGGGGCAGATCCGGTTGCAATTACCTGTGACCAGGATATCGAAACGATCAAGAAAACAAATCCTGAACGGATAATCCTCTCACCGGGACCAGGAACCCCTGAAGAATCAGGAGTCTGTCGCAAGGTCATTGAACAATACGCAGGTGTAATACCAATCCTTGGCGTTTGCCTCGGGCACCAGACTATCATCCATACCTTTGGCGGAGAGATAGTTCGTCTCACAGAGCCAGTACATGGCAAAACGAGCCGTATTGCACACACGGGAACAGGAATCTTTGATGGGATCTCCCAATCATTCACTGCGACAAGATACCATTCCCTGACTGCTGATCGGGCAAGCCTTCCGGATGAGTTCAGGATAACCGCAACATCGGAAGGTGATAACTGTATCATGGCAGTCTCACACGAGAAATTTCCATTACATGGTGTCCAGTTCCACCCAGAGAGCATCATGACCCCGGCAGGACGTCAGATCATGGAGAACTTTCTGAAGACCGGAGGAATCTGATGATTCACCAGGCTATTGAGCAAGTGATTGCACGAAGAAACCTTCTTCCTGAAGAAGCATCAGCCGTAATGGACCAGATAGCAACCGGGAATGCAACCGGTGCACAGATCGGATCCTTTCTTACTGCCCTCAGGATGAAAGGAGTTACAGCAGTAGAGATTGCCTCGTTTGCAAGAGTAATGCAAAACTGTGCAATTCCGGTGCATCCTCATGTATCAGGGATGATGGTTGATACCTGCGGTACCGGGGGAGATTCTGCCACCGGAGGAACATTCAACATCAGCACAGCTGCAGGAATCGTGGCTGCAGCTGCAGGTGTCCTGATTGTAAAGCACGGAAACCGAAGTGTATCTAGTAGATGCGGATCAGCGGATGTTCTTGAGGCACTCGGAGTAACGATTGAACAGACTCCCGAATCTGCTGCAAGGAGCGTTGAAGAGGCAGGAATCGGTTTTTTCTTTGCCCCACAGTATCACCCGGCAATGCGACATGTAGCTCCGGTGCGAAAGGAACTTGGGATTTACACCGTCTTTAACATCTTGGGTCCGCTTCTAAATCCGGCCAAAGCTCAGGCCCGTCTCATCGGGGTTTATGATCCTGAACTGGTCATGGTAGTTGCTGACGCTCTCCGAAATCTCGGGGTAGAACGAGCAATGGTGGTTCACGGAGATGGACTTGACGAGATCACGATCACAGGGTCAACATTCATAGTTGAACTAAACAACGGAATGCTTAAGCCAAGAACAATCACACCAGAAGAATTCGGAATAAGACGATCAGGGATTGAAACAATCAGGGGTGGCGAGCCAGAAGAGAATGCTGCTATCATTAGATCAGTCCTTAGTGGAACACCAGGACCTGCTCAGGATATTGTTGCCCTCAATGCCGGTGCTGCCATTTATGTCGGTGGAAAGGCTTCGGATTTCAGCAATGGAGTGAAAATGGCGTATGAGGTCATTAACTCGGGAGCAGCAGCCCGAAAACTGGAAGAGATGATTCAGGTATCAGGAAGGGCAGCATGATTCTGGATCAAATCGTCCATGCTTCAACCATCAGGGCTGAAGCCCTTCCATCCGGGTACAATACCGGATTCGCAGATTCCAGAGGAGTGACTCAGATAGGAAGAGAAAGATACAGCCTCCTGAAGGCAATAACAGGATCTGGCGATAAAAATGCAATCATCGCTGAGATGAAGCCAGCAAGCCCATCAAGGGGGCACCTTCGGGCAATTACAGATCCTGTTGCTGTTTCACAGGATCTCATCGGGGGCGGATGTTGTGCACTATCAGTAATAACTGAGCCGGCATTCTTTCATGGATCCATTGCGACCATTCCGGCCATCAGGAATCAAACAAAGATTCCCATCCTTCGTAAGGACTTCATCGTTGACAAGAAACAGATCGAAGAGACGATAAATGCTAGAGCAGATGCAATACTTTTGATAACGGCTGTGCTTGGTGATCAGCTTGGCGAGTTCGTGGATGCTGCCAGAAAGGCAGGGCTCGAACCACTCGTCGAGGTTCATGACAGGCAGGAGGTCAGAACTGCTCTTGATACAGGAGCCGACCTCATCGGAATAAATAATAGAAATCTGAAGACCCTCAAAACAGATCTCTCTACCACAATTCGTCTTGCACCTATGATAAAGCGGGCTGACAGAACAGTGATTGCAGAGAGCGGGGTCACCTGGCCCTGTGATATCAGGACTCTCCGATCATATGCAAACGGATACCTGATCGGCTCAAGTATTATGGCAGCAGAAAATCCACGAAGAAGGTTGGAGGGATTCGTATACGCATAAAAATCTGCGGGATCACAAGACCAGAGGATGCCCGGACAGCTGATCAGGCTGGTGCTGATGCAATCGGAGTAGTCCTCTTCTCTGATTCACTCCGCTCAGTGGAGCCTAAACGGGCAGCAGAGATATTCAGGGCAGCTGGTCCGTACATGGGACGGGTCTGTGTCTCACACACCAATTCACGTTCTGAACTAGATGAGATAATAGAACTCTGCCCTACTGGAATCCAGATATCATTTCCTCATCAATTACCTTCTGATCGTACCATTCAGGTCATCAGAGTAGTTGAACCAGGGATGGATCTTCCAACATCTATTGATACAGATGCCCTTATCGTTGATGCAAGCCAGGGGAAAGGGAAGTCATATGACCCAGGCTTTGCCCGGAGTGTCATAAATCAGACGACGCTTCCAGTCATCCTTGCAGGTGGACTCAGACCGGATAATGTTTCAGAGGCTGTGAGGACAGTGCATCCATACGCTGTTGATGTTGCATCCGGGGTGGAAATATCCCCAGGAATCAAGGATCCGCAAAAAATCAGATCATTTGTGCAGAACGCACGGTTACAATCATGAAGTTACAAACACGATTCGGTGAATACGGGGGATGTTATGTCCCTGAAACGCTGATTGCAGCACTCGAGGAACTTGAAAATGCATACCTGAATATCCTTCCATCTGTTGAGTTTCAAAGTGAACTCAAACAATATCTAACTGAATTCGCAGGCAGGGAGACACCACTTACTTTCTGTAAAAACATGTCAGCAGACCTCGGATGCCGGGTTTATTTAAAGCGGGAAGATCTGCTCCATTCAGGTGCCCATAAACTAAACAATGGAATCGGACAGGCCCTCCTGGCAAAATTCATGGGCAAAAAGCGCCTTATCGCCGAGACCGGAGCCGGACAACATGGTGTTGCAACCGCAATTGCCGGGGCTGCTCTTGGTATGAGCGTCGAAATCTATATGGGTGAAGTGGATATTGTCAGACAGGCACTGAATGTTGCCAGAATGAAGATGATGGGTGCAAAGGTCACTCCGGTCAAGTCAGGGACAAAAACACTCAAAGATGCTATCAATGAGGCTTTTAGAGACTGGGTGGCAACAGTCGGAGATACTCATTACCTGATCGGAACAGCAGTCGGTCCTCACCCATTCCCCTTGGTGGTCAGGGATCTCCAGTCCGTTATCGGAATCGAGACCAGAAAGCAGATAGTTGAAAAGGAAGGACGGATGCCAACAGCCATTATCGCCTGTATCGGTGGAGGTTCAAATGCAATAGGAATGTTTCATCCCTTCGTCGGCGATCAGGTCACCCTGATTGGTGTTGAAGCTGGAGGAGAGGGACTTGACAAAAGGCATGGAGCCACTCTCTGTGGTGGGTCACCCGGGGTTCTGCATGGAAACTTTTCGTACATCCTGCAGGATTCATACGGACAGATCCAGGAGTCACATTCAGTCTCAGCCGGGCTTGATTACCCCGGAGTCGGGCCTGAACATTCAATGCACAAAGATTCTGGAAGAGTGACATATACATCAGTAACCGATGATGAGGCACTCGATGCATTCCTGTACCTCTCACGGACAGAAGGAATTATTCCCGCACTCGAATCCTCCCATGCAGTTGCATATGCCAGAAAGATCGGACCGACACTCAAAGAAGATGACATCCTCATAGTCAACCTCTCCGGACGTGGTGACAAAGATGTCGCTCAGGTTATCGAACAGATGGAGATGAGAGGGGTTGCATTATGAAAACCGGTAAAGAGCAGATTGAAGCGGTATTTACAGCAAATAAAAAACCGCTTCTGGTTGCATTCACAGTCGCCGGAGACCCAGACTATGAAACCAGCCTTAAGATTATCAAGGAGATGGCTGCATCAGATGCCGATATCATCGAACTCGGACTACCGTTTTCCGATCCGGTTGCAGACGGACCTGTAATCCAGTGTGCTGACATCAGGGCAATGGATGCTGGAATGAACACAGACCGGCTGTTTGACCTGGTCAGGGATTTCAGGGCAGAAAATGAGACTCCGGTGGTGATTCTGACCTACGCAAACCTCCTCGTACGTAGGGGAATCACCCGATTTTATGCTGATGCTGCAGCGGCAGGGGTCAACGGAGTCGTAATCGCAGATGTTCCGTTTGAGGAATCGGGTCCATTCACCAGGGCAGCAGAAGACAGTGGAATTGCCCCAATCATGATGGTAAGCCCGACTACCACGGATGAGCGGCTTGCCGGGATTGTGTCAAAGGCAGCCGGATTCATCTACCTCGTCGCCGTGATGGGAGTGACTGGGGCCAGGACTGGTGTAGAACATTCAGCAGTCGATCTGCTCAACAGGGTAAAAGCAAAGACCGCTGTCCCGATCGCACCAGGCTTTGGGATATCCACCCCGGGGCAGGTTCAGGAGTGGGCAAAACAGGGAGCTGATGCGGTAATCGTTGGATCTGCAATAGTGCGAAGGATTGAAGAGCATATCGGAGATCCTGATGCCATTGTCACCGCGGTTGGAGAATATATCAGAACTCTGAAGCAGGCATAATCAGACAATCATTGCTCTATAGAAACTGGCGCTGGAAGACAGACAAAAAAAATTGCTCCTTTTCCTTTTCCTTCACTTTCGACCCATACCAAACCGTTGTATAACCTAACTAGTCTGCGAACAATAGCAAGACCGAGACCTGATGAACTCCGGTCATGACGTGAAGAGTCGGCCATATAGAACTCATCAAATACATGGTTTTTTTCTTCTTCTGACAGACCTATCCCATCATCACCCACCAGAACACAGGCCTTATCCCCATCCCGGTATGACCTAATCCAGACAGAGCCACCAATTGCTGAGTACTTTACAGCATTTCCAATGAGATTGTCAAATACTGTGCCTGCATCTGAAGGAGAGAAGAAAAGAGAAAGATATTCGGGAATTTCCACAGATATATCGAGTTCCTTTTTCTGAATATAGATTCGGTGTTTCTGAAGAGATTCCAAAATAATTGGTCGTATCAGAACAGGCTCAGGCTTTACCTCAATATCTTCTCTGCTGAGCCGTGCTATCGTCAGGATCTTCTCGGTCTGCTCTTGTATGGAATAGACAGATCTGAGCAAAACCGCCAATGCCTCTTTAGTAGTCGGGTTTTCTTCCTCCTCGATAAGTGCAGGAAGAAGCGCACGAAGCGGGGTGAGCGGGGTTTTCAGGTCGTGACCCAGCTGAGTGATGAAATCATCCTTCTGCTTCATCAACTTTAAAACCTGTTCTGTCCGCTCTTTCACCCGCCGGTCCAGATCCTGGTTTATCTCAATCATCTGATTGGCAAGATAATCCAGTTCTTTATTTTTGTCAGCCATCTCGGCTGCATACCGCTTGAGTTGTTCTTCTGCCCTTTTCCGCCCGGTGATGTCCCTGGCTACTATGAGTGCTGCAGGACTGCCTTGAAATAAAATGGGTGCAGATGAGACCTCAACTGTGACCTTGGAATGATCAATTCTGAAAAATTCTTCTTCAGCATTGAGTGGAAAGTTAGCCTGATTTTCTGGCTCCTGAATGAGAGAGCGGAATTTTTCAAGAAGGTCCTGGTGAATGAACTCAGACATATTCATGCCCGCTGTATTCAGTGATTGCCCAATTCCAAGTAGTCTTGTACCGGCAGGGTTGATGAATAAAACATCTTTCCCATCATGGACAAAGATCGCATCTGGTGAGAGATCAACAAGACGTCTATAACGGTCCTGGCTTTCGCGAAGGGCATTTTCAGCGATTGTACGATCTTCTATCTCTGAACGCAAAACTGAATTTACCCGGGTTAACTCTGCAGTCCGTTCATTAACCCGGCGTTCAAGTTCCTCACGTGACCTGACCAGTTCTTCTTCAGTCAGTTTCCACTCTGTGATATCCCTGATACTCTCTATGGCACCAACAATTTCCCCTTGTGAATCCCGCAGTGGAGAAGATGCACCCCAGAGATACCTGGTATTACCGTCAAGGGTAACCATACTGGCTTCGCCCACAACCGTCTCCCCATTCCGGGAGATAGAGGAGTAATTTTTTTCGGCCTCCTCATCATTTTTAAGTGCAAGATCTATGAGAATAGGCCTTGGAGTTCCATAGAAGGGTATGGCATAGGTATAATCCCCTTTTCCAAGAATATCTCCAGCCGGATAACCGGTAAACTGTTCCATCGCACGGTTCCAGGCAATAACCGTACCTTGACGATCAATGACAAAAGTTGCATCAGGCAGAAAATCTATGACATTAGCAAGTCGCCGTTCAGACTCGCGTATTTCCTTTTCAGAGCGTTTTTGTTCAGAAATATCAAGCACAATACCTCTGAACCCAACAACATCTCCCTCTTTGATTATCGGAGACGAATAAATGAGCACAGGGATGATACTTCTGTCCTGCTTGTAGACATAGTACTCATGAGGGGCAGAAGTGCCTGAAAGGGGAATCTTTGCCATGTTCTCAAATGCCCGGGGTCGATCTTCCGGGACGATAAGATCAACAACGTTGAAACCCGGGGGCAACGGACCTTCAGGATAATCGAAGGTCAGAAAGCCCTGGCGATTCACATAGGTGATGAAACCTTTCAAATCGCATTCATACACAATCAGGGGAAGCAGGTCTGTAAGTTCCCGGTACCGTTGTTCACTCTCCCTGATCTTCTTCTGATTAACTTCCAGTTCTCTCAGATATACACAACGTTCCTCTTCGGTAGCAAGCAGTTCCTCATATGCAGCGCTCAACTCGGAGTTTTTTCGTGAAAGTTCCTCCTCTCTCTCTCGCAGAGCCAGTTCAGCCCTCCAATTTCCAACTGCAGCCTTTATTTTGTGGACCAGTTCAGCAAAGAGTGTCTGTGGATCCCCACTTTTCTGAAGATAAAACGTGGCACCGTTGTTTATGGCATCCATAACAACCTCTTCCCGTCCCTTCCCGGTGAAGAGAATGAAAGGCAGTGTGGAGGATACTCTGACCTTCTGGAGGAGTTGAATGCCATTCATCCCAGGCATTTGGTAATCAGAAACAATGACATCACATGCTCCCCGGGAGACCTCATCGAGCACTTCAGGACCGCTTGTAGCGGTGATGACATGAAATGAACTTGTAGATTCAAGAAAAATTTTGAAAAAGCGGATGAATTCAGGGTCATCATCCACGTATAGTACAGTGATGGGCTTGGAGGGAGAGGAGGTTTCAATACCTTTTTCTACCACGTGCAGGTGAGGACACTCCCTTTCATCTCCCTCATCAGACATATTCAGACCCCTTTATACAGAGTGAGTGATTGAACAACAGATGATATGAAGTACACTATTGATTCAGGCATATCAGACAATCAGAACACAAAACAGGAGTGGAACTCTTTAGATTGCAGATTTAATACAGGGAAACCGGTTTTTTCCTAACTGATATGCTCTGTCCATTACTGAACCATTCATTTCGACGTCCCTGGGGGCGTCAAGACCAACAACAATTATCGGTTCAAACACCGGAATCTGGAGAAATGACATTGCAAAGTTGAATGTGTCTACAATCACGGTGAAGGCAGCCACGTTGTCATCACCCTGTGTAAGAAGGACTGCAGCCTTTTTCCCAAGAGTTAGTCGTGGTTGGTATTCAGCATCAATAAGGGCGTAAAACCGATCAACAAACTGTTTCATCTGACAGGTCATCTGTGCAAAGTAAAAAGGAATTCCAAATATGAGTACATCATCTTCACGGATATTTGCATACGGCGATTGCATATCATCATCAATCTTGCAGGTCTTGTGTGACTTACAATAGATTACATCCATTGCATCCGTTGATATCAGTGATGGAACGTGAACAAGTTCAACACTGGCTCCTGAGTCTTTTGCCCCTCCAAGAGCCTGTGAAACAAGAGTTGTCGTATTCCTGCAACAAGACGTGGACTTCCGACAAATACAATTACCTTCATACCCAGACCTCATCCGCGTGTTACCAATAATCTTTTGTTACCAGAGTACCGGAGATTCCAACCAATAAGAAGGCTGAAATGATTAGCCTGCCTCAATTACATATGGATGCTAGATTCCCGGTTTTTCTGTGTCTATTGATTCTTTTCTTTATCCCCGGAACTATACTTGCAGAAGATCCCGCAGCAGCTTCATCAAATATATCCTCAACTACAGCAACCAGTGCACAAGAGGCACTGATGAACCTCGCTCTTGATGCCAAAGCATATGCTCTGGAAAACGGAAGGGCAACTGCTCTTTCTGCGTTTTCAGATAAAGCAACTTTTATCAGAAACGGGATGTATATATCGGCGTATAACCAGAGCGGCGTTCTCCTCGCTGATCCCTACCGGGCAGACAAGATAGGAACCTCATTCATTACTGAGGAACATGACACTGGCATTGTCAGGCAACTAAAAGATCTCGCTCAGTCTGGAGGGGGAATCCTTACTCCCGAAATGACTGACACCAAAGGGCTCACGTATTATGCTACTGACATTGACGGTGGCTGGTGGATTGTGGCAACATCAGGAAATTCATAGATACATCTTTTTTTGCCGATCTTCAAATCAGAACCCTGAACCTGTACGATTATTGTGGAATAAGGGCTAATACACTCACATATATGATCCTGATCCGGAGACAGACAATCGGAGAGGCACACGAGGATGTTGTCAGAACGATAGCAGAACGATGCCAGGGAGAAACCCGGATGACCGAGGACGGAGAGGTTACCTATGATCCCGAGGAGCCAGTCTGCATTCACATCGAATCACCGTTTAGTACTCCAATGAAATCAAGTGCATCTCTCTTCGGGGATCGGTTTTCAGAGCAATACCAGAGTTCTTTGTATACCATTACCCACAGGAAAAACGACGGAACAGACGCGACCTATACGTATGGAAACAGGCTCAGGGATTACCCGGTCGCATCACTGGCACTGAAGAAAACAGAACGTTCATTCCTGGGAAAGATACTTGACGGCCTCATGGAGAAATGCGGATACGTGCCTGCCGGATCTACAGGAGAGATAGAATACACTGGTGACGGAAACCTCGGCGGAATCGATCAAATTCAGACCAGCATTATTAATCGTCTCATTGAAAATCCGAGCAGCCGCCGGGCTGTTGCAATCACCTGGTCTCCGGTGATGGACATCACCCGTGATGAACCACCCTGTCTGCAACTCGTCCAGTGCCAGATAGACAAAACAAATCATCTCAACCTGATCTGTCTCTTCAGGAGCAACGACATGCTTTCTGCGTGGGGCCAGAATGCATTCGGGCTGGCCCATATGCAGAAGTTCATCCTTGAACAGATCAACCAGGCCAGAGAAAAGAAAAAACTCCCCCTCCTTACACAGGGATGGCTGGAGACGATAAGTGTCTCTGCTCATATGTATATCACCCGCGATCAGCTCGAATTGATGAAATTCTTCCAGAAAGAGCAGGCAAAAGAGTCATTCAAATCTTTTCACAAGACCTGATTAAATCCCTGCACCACCTTAAAAACATCCTTTTCTACTACATCAACCTCATAAGGGGAACAGGAGACTATGAGATGGATGAAACCTCTTGACCTTCTCCTCTCTGACTGTGTGGCAGGATACCGTCTTACTCCTGAAGAAGCATCAATGCTCCTCAAGGTAAAGGGGAGTGAGGTCTTTCAGGTTGCCAGGGCAGCTGATGAAAAACGTAAACTGGTAGCAGGCGAACCCATAACTTTTGTCAGAAACCAGAACATCAACTGCACAAACATCTGTTCCAACCAGTGCGGGTTTTGCGGATTTTCAAGGCAGGACGGTGAGAACGGTGCCTACCTGTTATCAGCAGAGGAACTGTCTGCCCAGGCACACCTTGCAGCAGAAAGACATGTCACCGAAATTTGTACTGTCAGCGGGCTTCATCCGGCATTTATGCTCGATTCTTATTTGGATAATTATAGGATAATCAAGGCCGCAGCACCACACATTCATCTCCATGCCAGCAACCCGATGGAGGTTGCATATGCTGCACGAAAGAGTATGTGTTCCACATGCGAGGTTCTGACTGTATTTAAAGAGGCAGGTGTTGAAACGATCTGCGGAACGGCTGCAGAGATCTTGTGTGATCCCATCAGGGCCATTATCTGTCCCGGAAAAATCTCCACGAGTGAATGGATCCAGATCATTAGGGAGGCTCACAGTCTCGGGATGCAATCCACAGCCACCATTATGTACGGCCACTGCGAGAGCGAAGAGGACCGGGCACAGCACCTCTCAATCCTCAGAACCATACAGGATGACACGCATGGGTTCACCGAGTTTGTCCCTCTCTCATTTGTTCACCAGAAGACCGCGATTTATAAAAATGGAACTGCGCGACCTGGCGCTACCGGGAGAGAAGATATGCTGATGCTTGCAGTCTCACGGTTGTTCCTTGATAATTTTCGAAACATTCAGGTATCGTGGGTAAAATACGGGATGAAGATGGCACAGATCGGGCTCATGACAGGAGCAAATGATCTCGGAGGAACACTCTATGAAGAGAGTATATCACGTGAAGCAGGAGCTGTTACAGGCTCATACATGGATCCCTCAGAGATGGAATACATAACAACAGATCTCGGCAGAACTCTGAAGGAACGCCGAACCGACTATACCCTAGTATAACTTCCACCATGACCGCCCCAACAGATCCAAAAACTCCGGATTATGCTGCCATGCTCCGCTCGATCGAGGAGAAGACCGGGCCAATATCTGACGCAATCAAAGCTTTGCTTATCACCGATGGGTCAGTCACAAGACTTCTCGAATGCTACAACGAAGCACCGATCTCAATACGCACGGTGACACAACAGGTGATTTCTGCTAGTGAGGATATCGCCGAGGAAATGCAGATCAGAACGGGAGATCCGGTAAACTATCGCGTCGTTGAGATCTGCGATCAGAGTATGGACATCCCGCTTGTCCATGCAGTCTCGTACTGCCCGGTAAACCGGCTCCCTGAGCACGCCAGAGCGAGTCTGATGAAGGCCGATATTCCAATCGGGCATATCCTCCGCGACGAAAAGATAGAATCCCGCAGGGAGATAACCAGCATCAGGACCTTTTCAGGTTCAGATGCTCCACCTTCACTTCCGGTATCAGTGGCATCAGGCAGAGTGTTTGCACGGCGATACCGGATCATTCATCAGAACCAGCCTCTCTTCAGGATTGATGAGTTCGTACCTGATCACCTCTTTTCTGGAACGAAGAGAGTAACGATTCGAACTCCGTCACGACTCCACCTCTGTCTTATCGATATGAACGGATCCCTTGGTAGGGTGGACGGCGGTGTTGGCATCACCCTTGACAGGCCAGGGTATGTGATTACTGCAGAACCTGCTCTTGAGACCAGGATCATCACAGATGATGAGGAACTGAAAACAAGAACGCTCGGCATTGTGAATACTCTTGCTGAAGAGCAAGGGTATGATCCTGATGTTGCTATCAGAATCAGTGAGGTCATACCTTCCCATAGCGGCCTAGGAAGCGGGACCCAACTTGCTCTTTCGGTTGCAACAGCCATGGCCCTGATATCAGGAAAGAAAGTCGATGACACAGCAAGGATCACCGGAAGGGGTGGAACTTCAGGAATCGGGGTCAGAGCGTTTGCCGATGGAGGGGTGATTGTAGACGGAGGACACCGGTTTGGTCCGGGAAAAGAGAAAGAGTCCTTCCTCCCGTCATCAGCATCAAAAGGTGTACGCAAGGCACCAATTATTGGCAGATACGAATTCCCGAGAGACTGGAGGATCATCCTCTGTCTTCCTGAAGCAAAGCCAGGTGCAAGCGGTCATACAGAAAAAGAGATCTTCAGAAAGTCCTGCCCGGTTCCGCTTCCCGAGGTTGAGAAGATATCACACCTGGTGCTGATGCAGATGATTCCTGCCCTTATCGAAGAAGATCTTGACCAGTTTGGCAGGTCAATAACCGCGCTCAGAAGTTATGGGTTCAAACGTGACGAACTCGCCCTCCAGACCCCGGCACTTCACAATATGCTTGACTATATGACTTCATGCGGAGCGGCCGGAGCTGGAATGAGTTCGTTTGGGCCGGCTCTGTATGCAATAACCGATACAAATAGTACCGATCTCGCAGCCGATGTCCAGTCCTACCTGGATAACCAATGCGGCGGAGAGGTCAGAGTTGTCAGGGGAAAGAATACTGGGGCGTCGATCCGGTGCACCAGTTAAGGTCAGTTTCAATTGGTGCACTGGGTAACCATCCTGACCCCTCCCTGGTTCCTGGCTGCAGAACATAATCTCTTTTATTGTTCAAGATAACAGATATCGTATGCAGCTCACCGAGTTCAGGGTCCAGAACTATAAGATTATTAACGATACCGGCTGGATCCCGGTCGAGAATCTCACCATCTTTGTGGGGAAGAATGAGTCAGGAAAATCAGCCATTTTTCGGGCACTCTCAAAACTAAACCCTTCTGATGGTGAAGGATATGACGGATTGAAAGAATTTCCCCGCCAGCGGTATGCAGAAGAGATAACAAAGACCGACTGGCCTGCTGCCTCAGGCCGGTTCAGTCTCTCTCCCCGTGAGCAGGAAGAGATAAGAGCTCTATCAGATCTCTGCAATGACGTGCATGGGGTAGAAGTAACCAGGCATTATACCGGAAAATACAGTATTACTTATTGCCCAGATATTGGTGTCGAACTAGTCACTGCAAAAGATCTTACGTATGTCATTGATGTGGCCATAGAGCAGTTTCGAAACCTTATAGCACCTGAAGGCAGGGGAGAAGTCCTCGGAAGGATCAAAGGTGAACTGCTCTCTATCCTGGAAGAACAAAAAGATGTAGCATCAAACGCCGGGCAGGTACAGAAACGGCATATCACTGATCTTATCAATATGATCAAGACCAGGGGAAATGAGCAGTGGCAACTTGAACTGATAAACCCAATTTGTGAGCCGATATACAGTCTTGTCAGGCAGATAGAAGTATACGAAAGCCTGATGGCTGCAAACCGGTACATTATCGACCATCTCCCCAAATTCGTATACTTTGATCAATACAGCGTCATCGAGAGTGCAATCCATATCCCCACTTTTATTGCAACCCTGAAAAGTCACCCAGACAGTCCCAGTCTGCGGGCAACAAACTGTCTCTTCAGGCATGTCAACCTGGACCTTGACATCCTTGACAAACTCGGAACCCACAAGAATGCTACTGATGAAAACCCTATCATCCGCAGACAGGTGGATGAACGGTCAATTCTACTCTCGACCGCATCCAACCAGATGAGCAGGAGATTTGAAAACTGGTGGGACCAGCGTCGTATCAGGTTCAGGTATGATATCGACGGGGATTACTTCAGGGTATGGGTATCTGATGAACTAGACTCCTCAGAGATAGAACTGGAGCAGCGGAGTGCCGGTCTTCAATACTTCTTCTCATTTTACCTAATCTTCCTTGTCGAATCAGGAGATGTATTTCAGGACAGCATTCTCCTCCTGGATGAACCTGGTCTGCAGCTTCATCCAACAGCTCAGCAACATTCGGTGAAATTCTTTGAGAGACTTTCACAAGAGAACCAGATCATGTACTCAACTCATTCACCGTTTATGATCGATCTGGATCACCTCGAAAGAATCAGAACAGTACATGAGAGTGAGGATGGCACAACCAGAGTATCTGCCACTGAATGGCCGACTGATCATGAATCTCTCTTCCCACTAGAAGCTGCACTGGCATACCGGATTGCATCACGCACGTATGTTGGAGGCAGGCAACTTCTGGTGGAGGATATTGTGGATCTCTGGCTGCTTCAGGCGATGAATTACGCTGTAGAAAAGATTGGAAAACCGGGACTTGAACCTGGCATTACTATCACACCGGCCGGTGGTGCTGCAAACTTAATCCCGCTTGCAAGCCTCATCCGGTCCCACAAAAACCCGGTTTCAGTACTCCTTTCAGGGCAGCATATCCCTGCAGATGCTCTAACAAGATTATCAGGAATGAATACTGAACGGGAAAAGTTCCTTCTGTTGTATAGTCAGATTACAGGGACACCCGGCTCCACAATTGAGGATGTTTTCAACCATGACTACTACACCCGATGTGTCAAGGATGTGTATCCGAACATGGTAGTCACATCCGGATCCGGGGAGAATTCAGGAGAGAGAGATGGCAACCTGGGAATTTTGCATGCAGTGAGTGAAACTATCGACCGAAGACAGGGAGAAAAGTTTGAACGATGGAAGGTGGCTGAGATCCTGTCAGACAGGATATGCGAAGCGCCGGGTATGGTTGATGATGAGACTGTGCAGCGGTTTGTGCGATTGTTTGAAGAGATCAACAAAGCAACAAAGGCTGAATAATTTCGGGGATATTCGGGGTTAAATTCCAGATTACACAAGAAATACCAGCATAAAGATAACATACCTTTTTTACTGAATGAAGACACCACATGAAAGT
>NZ_DATMYY010000240.1:0-6328 GCF_035560735.1 Methanospirillum sp. | reverse complement strand
TCTATATTCTAATACCTCCATCTATGCCAATTGGTAAAGGCGAATACCTGCGAACTCTCACCGCTGCAACGGTGCATATGAAGTCTGTACCGGTAGGTACTGACCTTGCAGGAAGTTCTCCCCCCTCGGTATTTATCGGCTCTTCAAACTACCCAAACCTCTATGCCGGCCCGATGATTGCTCCGGTTCATGGTGACACATCAGTCATGGATCGTCCTGAAGAGTGGATCCCTGGTAATATCCCACAAGAGGAGATCATAAGGTACAGGCTCAGCCTGGTCAGGGGAATGCACCAGGTAAAAGCAATAGAAATTGATTCCAGGTTTGTTGGAAAACTCCAGGAGATAGCACTTTCAGACAAGTCAATCGAGAGTGAGGCTACCTTTTCCACGGCACCTGCAGGGTTTTCATTCAGTGAGGAACACACACCCTATGGTCCTAGTGCACCGATAAAAAGTCTTGAGATAGAAGAGCAGAGGTGGAACCATGACCTTGAGAAGGTATATTATGATACCGATCTCAGGGCAGCAGATGCGGTCGTGGACCTACACAAAAAGAGTATCCCATTCTCCCACATCCAGAAAGCATTCTCTGTCGGGGTGATGGGAAATAAAAGGGGAAGACATCTGGTGCCTACCCGGTGGTCAATTACGGCCTGTGATACCATTATCGGGAATAACCTGCTCAAAGAGGTGAAAAAATGTTCAACTCTTGATACCTGGAAAGTGCATGAGTTTAGCAGTCTCAATAACCGGTACGCTATCATTCTCATGCCGACACCATGGCAATACGAGTGGACAGAGGCATTTGTCAGGGTGCTTGGCAGCGAGGAGGTTGTCTTCTCTGACCATGAACTACATAAGCCAAAGACCGAGTACTCACATCTTGGTGGATGTTATTACTCCTGCAAGATGGCAGTTCTAGAAGCACTGGCAGAGCAGCAGAAACAGGCAGGAGCAATCATTCTCCGGGAAGCAACATCAGGATATGTTCCACTCGGGGTATTCAATGTGCGGGAAAACGTACGCAATGCTATGATGCAAAAACCAAAGGAGTTCGAAGATGAAAAACAGGTCAAGGATTACCTGTCAGGCACCTTCACACTGCCGCTTAAACGGTTCGAGGAGTCAGGAGTCCTCTTTCGTACCCTCGGGAAAAAGAGGCAGACAACCCTTGGAGAGTTCTAACCAATCGTAGTGCTCCCTTCAGACAGATTTATAAAAGAAGGATAAGAGAAAAAGGTGGGAATCAGGTATCCTCATTCTTTTCTTCTTTATTATCTTCTCCCTCCGTCTCTTCTGACCCATTATCCTCTTCTTCGGTCACATCTTCGGACTCATCATCACCTTTTCGCCGAAGTACATAGACCAGAAGAGCCACAAGTCCGGCTATGAGAAGGCCGGCACCCATTCCGGTTACAAGAGAGAACATCCGATCATCTGATTGCTCTGGCACCTGGGTAGCTACAGAGAGCGGTGTCTGAACCGGTGTTACCGGTGTCACCTGCGGTACCTGTGATATAGTTGGAATCAACTGGGTTGAACTTCTCACCGTTGGGGTTTCGTTCACCGACTCATTTAGACGATTCGAAGAACCATTTTCAATCTGTGTAGGTGTATCAGGCCTGATCGTCGGCTGAAGCGTAACTGCCGGAGTGGGCTGCGTTATCGTGAGAAGGCCGGACGTGGTCGCTTCAGACTCAACACCCTGCACCAGAACCCTGTATTCTCCGGGAGCTAACTTTCCTTTCGGAACCGTAAGCGAGAAGTACCGCTCACCTACTCCCTCCTGAATCTCTGCAGTTCCTGAAAAACCATACGAATCATCACGAGTATCTTTTCGTGTCGGGGCAAATTTATTGTCGCTCACCTCTATCAGGAGTCGTTTTCCTGCACCCAGGTTGGTGGTACCCCAGATTTTCACAGGACCGTCTGCATCCTGCCTGAGTGAAGTAGAATTGAGATTGATCTTCGGGCTCATGACCCTGATGTCCCATCTGGTATAGGTATCATCGATATATGCACTATTGAGAGCACTGATGAGTGCATTGGCTCCGTCAGATCCCATGAGGGCTCCGGGTCCGCCCACCCGAAATATTGGTGCTCCTGAATATGGATATCTGCCAAGGACGAGTTGCCGCTGTCCATCTGGCCAGATATCAAACTCTCCATTTGTCATCGGATGCTGGATGATAACAACGTACTGGCCGGCTACCATATCACTTGTCTGCCATGCCGGAATCTCATACTCAAAGTGTCCATCCCTCTCAACAGAAGCCTGGTCATACCTGAAGTAATTTCGTCCAAATATCCAGACTGCAACAGTGCCGCTACCGACACCAGAACTCATACCAGTAAGAGTGAGTGAATCTCCTTTCGCAACCTCGGTCTCCTGAGGCATGAGAGACACATAGGGTCTTTTGAGTGTGAGCGAAATCGTCTGGTACGGAACTGACCCCAGATTGTTCCGGCTCACCGGAGCAGGAACAGCATAAATCGTGTACGTTCCTGCATCAAGTCCGAGTTCACCGGTATAGAGCCGGTAATCCCAGGTCTCACAATCACCAGATGCTGTGGTGAACGAGGACGGGTTGCCGGTTGTAACAGCCTGACGGGGCCGGTCAAGTCGTCCTCCTGCAGATGGCAGATTCGGACCGGTGATGAAGAGATAGGTATCACAGGACTCCGAGTTATGCCCAGAGAGCCGGACCTCCTCTCCGATGGCATACACATCTTTTCCTGTCGCCACACTGACCGATCCCTTCTGAACGGTTATTGGGATCTCATCGGTATGAACAGTTGATCCACCCGACTGGCTCTCAACCTTTAGCGTATACCTGGCATCGTCAGTCTGATCGGTTGTCCTTAGCTCAAGAGTGCGTTTCCCATTCCTGTCGGGCACGATCATCCCATAATATTTCACGCCATTGTATGGTTCGCGGGGTACAAGCTCCCTGATGCTTCTTCCTCCTGCAGATGTGGGTTGGTATGACCCGATTGAGTAGGGACCATCCGGAGAGTCCTGACTGACTCCTTCCTGGGCAAAGAGTATCATAGGAGGCTGATCTCCAGGACTGCCAGTCCTCGATCCTGCGTCAACCCAGAAGTAGACAGGCACTCCCGGGGTTCCAGAAATAGTTACAGAGAAGGAGTGACCCCTGATAACCTGATCATCACGGGTTCCGATGGTGGTACGATCAGAACCGAGGGTTATTGAAGCGCTCCTGATATTATACCCTGCCGAGGTGGATTTAAGATTCTCATCTGCACGGTTGAACGCAAGTTTTGGTTGAATTGTGTACATACCGGCTGCGTAGAGATAATTTCCACTTCCAACGGCTCCCGTATCCCATCCACCGGTCTGGATAGCTGGGAAGACCTGAAGAGAATCCTGCGGAGTAATCCTGGTCAGAGAGATACTACTTCCGGTTTTCGTCTCTACAGCAGTAAGAGTCCCACCTCCGGGTGTTGAAATGAGGAGATCAAATATTCCGTCGCTGGCGGGATTGTATCCGGGTCGCTGCGCTATTGATCCAAGGTTCGTATCCATCTGGAACAAGAGATCTGATCCCCGTGGCACCGTTCCGGATGAGATATCTTCCATAGTCAGTCGCTGCAGGATACGGACACTTACCCTGGGCTCCCTGACATTGAAAGCAATACTTCCAGGAACTGCCATCCTACTGTCCCATTGATACCATGAGCCGGTGCGGTCAGAATAAAGGTTCGGACTTACAGAAAAGGAGGTCTTTTCCAGGTGCCTGACATCAAGGGGTATGTCACGACCCGGTGACGATCCTGGAGGATAAAATGCAATTTCATCATACGGAGATGGCACCGCAGCCCTCACGTCAAGCCCTTCTTCACCAAGAAAGACATCTCCCCCGGGAGGGATTACAACTGATGTGCCTGCTACAAGTCCGGGGATGATCAGAAAGAGTGCGATAAGGATGAGAAACCTGATAGTCATGAGTCATCCTTTCAGGCGGAAAGGAGATGAGGCTTCCCATGACAAAAAGTCAAGGGGACTATTCCAGGTAAAGACCCCGTGGAATAGGGTCTGTAGAACCTGAAAGTACGGTAAAGGCGTCATACATTACAGCCGAAGAACCATTTGCAATCTTTATACTCATATTGTATACGCCTGTGGATGCTCCCTTGAGCGGAAGGGTAACATACATGGTTGTACTCGTGTTTGTCTTCCCCTTGGTCCAGTTCCCTTTCAGAGTTTTATCCCCTTTCCAGAGTGTCACCGTACCAGAGCCGAGGTTTTTGCCAGTGATGGTAATATTCAATGGGCCGATACTATGTCCAAATGCCGGATGAATGATCAAAATTGAAGGGAGTGTACTATTAGACTGACTTCTATTGGCCGCATACTGGCTGAAGACCTGGACACGGTTGTTGTAGGTATCACAGACATACACAGATCCGCTGGCATTCACGATGAGTCCTTCAGGGTTATTGAATTTCCCAGAATCCATCCCATACCCTCCCCATGATTCTGTCTGGGTTCCATTTGATGTGAACATTCGTATTGCGTTCAGATCGGTATCTGTGACAAATACATCTCCGGAATCATCTACCGCTACCCCTTGTGGATTGACCATACTTGTCTCTGATCCGTTCCATGAACCCAGGTAATACCCGGATGTGTTGAATTTCACAATCCTTGAATTGTACCGGTCAGCGACATACACACTCCCATTTTGTTGTACAGCAATACCGACAGGAGAGTTGAGCTCACTGTTGTTTGTTCCCAATGAGCCCCATGAAGTGATGTACTGCCCGATTGAATTGAACTTCTGAACACGGTTGTTACCCGTATCAGTGACATATACTGTCCCTACAGCGTCTGCGGTTATACCTCCAGGCCGCACGAACTGGCTCGTGTTAGAGCCGTAACTCCCCCAGGAAAGAAGGTAGTCACCTTTAAGGCTGAATTTCTGAATTCGGTTGTTCCCGGTATCCGCAACATACACCCCACCACATTGATCAGCTGCAATACCAGACATATTTCGAAACTGGCCTGCATTCGAACCGTAACTCCCCCACGAGAGGAGGTAACTGCCGGTTGAATTAAATTTTTGAACCCGGCTATTTCCTGTGTCTGCCACGTAGATATTACCACACTCATCAACAGCAATAGAAGCAGGATTTTCAAACTGGCCGGAACCAGAGCCCTGACTTCCCCAGGAGAACAGGTACTGATAACTCCCATTGATTGCAGACACCGACTGGATCATACATCCACCAACCAAGAAGAAGAGCACCAGACAGAAAGCGGTTACACGATTCATTCCTCACCCGATATAGGAGAATATGGATCTCTCGTTCATAGAAAATAATTGGCAACCGGGGGGTTGGATATTTTCTGATCTGCTATGTCACTAGCCATTATGCCCAATTTTCATTCGTACGGACCATCCTTCCATAGTGCAGAATCAATCCGACCTGGAAATTATAATAGGATTAGAATTTTACTCCTGATACACCAACCATTCAGGGTTAGGTCGGGAGGTGGGGATTCAGACGCACATGTACCCCCGCTCACCAGAATATAGTACAGTCTCTCTTCACCAATTCTCCCAACCTTAGGAATATAATTCACATTATATCTGCTTAAATTAAAATTAGAAAGATTATTTCATGATTTCATAGGTCAGGTGTTCCTGCCCTAACGAGAACCCTTCCTCCGTTTTCCCGCACCACCGCCTGAGTAGAACACATATGGTAATCAGAAGGACCTTATCAGGAAGGAACAAGCGGAATGTGAATTATTGGATAAAACCAGGGATTATTGATATCAGGCTCCGGACAAACAGGTAGCTGCTCGAGGTCCTGAATTCGCATGCATCATGATCATATTGATGAGGTTGTACAAATCAGGAGGAGCGATACAGCAAGGAGATAACAACAAGATCAACCGAGACCCAGCAGGAACCTGGTTACTGGAATGCAATGTACCGGACCTGTTTCACTCTCAACGATCCCGTCATAATCGTTGGTCACCAGTATTGATTCTGAAATCTTCTTTTCTTCCCCGATAATACCTGCCAACTCACTCGCAGGAATATCGGAGATCGAGGGATCATCGTACCATAGCTGTATACTCTTCGTATTCTTCAGACCCTCTTTTACTACAAAATCACTCTCACCTACGTCTTTTGAAAAAAAGACATCATCATATTGCTGGATAAGAAATGCAGCAACCACATTCTCAACCAGCCATCCGATATCTTCTGAAAATGAGAGAGCAACGCGGTTCCGAAGACCTATATCAATCGTATAGGGTTTAAAGTTTGAGCTCACCAATACCACCGATATAC
>NZ_DATMYY010000239.1:0-6921 GCF_035560735.1 Methanospirillum sp. | reverse complement strand
ATTCTAAACCCTATGTTGTGGTAGGGATGTATCAATGGGGAATGTTCTTACTTTCGGAGTATGGGCACTCGTATGTCTCATACTCGTCATATCGTCGGGTGGACTGGTTGTTGCAGATGGCGGCAATCCAGATCTGAAGTGGAAGGCCTTCTTTCCTAGTGCACCGATCCCGACAAATGTGGATCTAACACTCAAAGCTCAAAATATCTCGACTATCTCGGTATGTTCTTCTGGATGTAATTATACTCATATCCAGGATGCTATCAATGCATCCAAAGATTTTGATATCATCAGGGTTGATGGGGGAATTTACCCTGAATCTCTGACAATAAGCAAGGCTGTCTCAATCCATGGTGTTAATGGGACTGTCCTTGTCGGCGATCCAGAGCAGGACTACGCAATTGTGAGCACAAGTGACCTGGTGGATCTTGCAGATCTATCTGTAGTCTCAGCTAAAAAATCAGCAATAAGCATAGATGGTAACTTCACTGCACTGGTGAATCTGAACATCACCGCTCACGACCCTGACAATCCAATTTCTCCGGTGATAACCGGTAATGCTGCTCAAGGAACGGTCTTGTTAAACTGCACTCTTGCATCATCGGGAGCTTCAGGTGTCGCGCTTACTAACACCAGCCTGGTACTAGTAAGGGGATGCAGAATAGCACTCGCAAACAATACCGGCTATATGCGTACCGGTATAGATCTTACCCAGAATAACTCCGGTTATGAGCAGAACTATCTCTATGTGGAGAATAACCAGATCCAAGGGGGCGGTATCTCTGTAGGTCCTGTAAACAAGGTGGGTGAACGTATTGTCTATCCTCCAATGAATGAGGTGGAGATACGGAACAACACGATTTTGAACTCCAACTCATGGGGTATTCATGCTGGAGGATTTGAGAACTTTGATGAGCAGCAGTACCTCAAGAACTTCACTGTGAGGGGCAACCAAATCACCGGGACCCATGGCAGTGACGGAGCCCTAATAGTCAAGAGTGTTTCTGGTGGATCGGTCACCAACAATCTCATCGACAATTTTACCATAAACGGAGATGGTATTGAACTGAATACTCTTCAGGGGTTCACAATAGGAAATAACACTGTCAGGGGTGGAGTGGTAAACGGGAAAGCCGGATGGGCAGGTATGGCTGTTATTCATGTTACCAACTCAACAATCAGAAATAATTCTCTGAGTAGTGTCAGTCCATATGGGTTCATCTATGCTCCTGGGCCTTATATGAAGCCAAACATTGTGTTTGACTCCTCTAACACCGCAGATGGCCACCCCGTCTTATACTATGAGAGGGCAGATGGTGCCCTGATCAACACTTCGTCTCCTGCAATGGTGGTACTGATGTCTTGTAGCAATATGAGTATCAATAACACCACCATATCAGGATCTGGTCTTGGAATCGGAGTATACCAAGGCGAGAATATTTCAGTCACATCCAACCGGATTACTGACTCGAATACTGGATTGATGCTTGTTAGTTCAGACTCCGTAGGTGTGAGCAGCAACTCAATATCTGGTGGAAGAATTGGGATGGGTGTTGGTGGTAACAGTAAAACAACGATAAAAAATAATTTGGTATCAGGATTTGAAGACACCGGTGTTGTTGTTCACGGTGCCAGCCCTGGCAGTGTGCAAATATCAAATAACACAGTTACTGGAGCTTTATCAGGAACAGATCAGGGATTCGCCATAATGGAGGCCGATGGTGCAACTGTCATGATATCCAACAACACGGTATCTGACACGATTTGTGGTATGTTCCTCTCTGAAGCGATAGGGTTTCAGATTCGTAATAACCTGATCTCAAACTCTAGCATTGGATTAAACCTGAACGGTGCACAAAATAATGTCTTTTCCGGCAATGTCATCAACAACTCTTACCAGTACTCTGAAGGTGTATACCTGGTAAATTCACTGAGAAACGGTGGTGGCATTTCAAAGAATAATCTGTTTGCAAATAATTATATCCGGAGTGCAAATCCAATAAATCTCACCTATGCATACACTGGTTATCGCGGTCTGGACCTTACCAGATCCCAGTGGGGCACTGTTCTTCCAAGATCTATCAGGAATGAGTCCGGAGACCAGTACCCGAACATCTGGAACACAACGAAGATCGCAGGGATCAACATTGTAAATGGTTCGTTTATTGGTGGTAACTACTATGCAACACTGAATGGAACCGGCTGGTCTGAGACACATGCTGATCGGGGAGATGGGTTTGTGGCTGAACCAAATGTCTTTGATGCAAACAACACAGACTACCTGCCACTTCATATGCCGGGAATGCCTACCCCGACACCTACAGCAACCCCAACGGTGACACCAACTTGGACCCCGATTCCCCAGCCGATTGTAGCTAATTTTACAGCAACTCCCAGGACAGGGACTCCCCCGCTGACAGTGCAATTTACTGATCTCTCATCTGGTTCACCGGCAGGTTGGAACTGGACTTTTGGTGACGGGTCAGTCTCGCATGAGCAGAACCCTGTTCATGTATACAGTGGTATCGGGCGATATACGGTTACTCTTGAGGTGAGAAACAGTCAGGGACAGGATATTGAGAGAATTCCCTCATATGTTGTCACGACATCTGGGAGGATAACGGGCCCGAATGGGATGATATGGATCAGTTCTGCACCCTTGGGGGCAGATGTATATGTTGACCGGGTAAAGGCAGGGGTGACCCCTCTTCAGTCACTCGGGCTGCCGGCAGGCATTCATCAGGTCAGGGTTTCTGTAGCAGGATACCATGACTGGGTAGGATATGTGCAAATCAACTCAGGTACATTTACCTATATCCCCAAGGTCATCCTTCAGAAATCCTGACCCTCTCTCATCCTTTTTTATGTTCTCTGCCAGTAGGCTCTCATCTCAAGTGAGTATGTATCATCAGGGTTCCATGTCTCTGAATGGCGATGAATCACACTGTGGGCATAACGCTTTTTTACCAAGACACTTAATTCACCGCTGAAGAGAAGAAAGCGTATGTAATTCTGGCCCTGATTAGTACTTGTACAATCGGCAATGCCCGGTTGTATGTAACGGTTCAATGAAATGTGGACCTCCATGCCCTGATATCCACAATGAGAACCTACCTGAACTGATAACAGAATGCAGAACAAACAGACCAGCACATCCATCCAGCAAAGTAAAACCCCAACATGCAGATATCCAACTGATATCACTTTCTCTTATATTATATCAACACTCCTGCTTTTTTTGGTAAGTCTGGTGACACAGAAAGGCATTTTTTTGATCTCGTTATCTTTTCGCAATTCATTTGTCTCTTTGAGATCGTAATGTGTACTGAATATTTCTATTCGATGGCATGTACCATCTTCGATATCATCGGGGCCGCTCATGAACAAGGACAAACTAATCAGACGCAGGATGCAGGATGCAGAGAAACATCACCGGATGGGGCATTATGAACGTTCCCGTGAACTCTATGAATCAGTACTGAAGATTGAACCGAATCATGAACAGGCCAACATTGAACTCTTCAGATGCTCCTCTGAAAACTGGCCGGAAGAGAAGAATGCTGAAGAATCAGATCGGCTTGTGAAACTCTTTCCGCAGAATGCAGAGGCCTGGATGTTTCGGGGCCTCAGTTATACCAGGTTTGAGAAACCGGAAGAGGCAGAGGAGTCGTATCGCAGGTCGCTTGAACTTGATCCGGAAAATTACCGGGCAATGCATAATCTCGGCTCACTCCTTGTGAACCATGAGAAAAGGGAAGAAGGGCTCTCCCTGCTTGAGAAGGCTGTGACAATCAGACCCGATTATGAGATTGGGCATCTGACCCTTGCTCAGGTTTACTTCCTCTTGGGAAGATTTGATGATAATGTCAGGGAATCAGAGCAGGCATCAGGAGTTATTACCGATCACCCTGATCTACAGATTGTCTATGGAGAATCCCTGTACAAGACTGGCAATTTCACCCGGGCACGAGAGATATTTTCCCACATTGTTGAGACGACCCTGCTCTCGTCACAAATGTATGAGATGCTCTGTCCACTTCTTAGGGAAAGTGATGAATATCAGCACCAGGGGAGTGTAACAGGGGCAGATCCTGATTATCTTGCTGCAACCTACTACAGGGCATTTCTCTCTCTGGAAAATGAAGGGGGAAAAATGCCGATTTCAGAGTCTGATCTCCAGAAGATACTTGATATAAATCCCTCCCATGGATATGCTCTTTCAGGTATTGCGTCGCTTTACAAACTCAACAAACAGGTTCCTGAAGCTGTTTCCTGGATTGATAAGGCGATTGAGAGTGATCCTGAAAATCGTGCCTTCATCAGGCAGAAAGCGTTTATCCTCATTGACGACGATCCCCAGGCTTCTCTTGACTTATTTAACGAACTGGTAAATTCAGATCCTGCTGACACCAGATCAGAACTTGGAAAGGCATGGGCTCTGAATGCTGCCGGGAATGAAGAAGAGAGCAAGGCTCTGCTAAAAGCCATTTCAGAGCAGGATCCTGCTTTTGTCTTTGGGCTGATGGGATCTCCCTTGGGAGGTACAGCAGGAGGACGTGGTCCTGGCAGAATCAGATCCATGAGTGAACAGACCAGACCTGACGGGAAAAAGGAGTTCATACGCGGATGAGCCAACCTTTCTGAATATTCTGCATCTTTTTTATCCTGTCTCTGCACCCTGTAGGATTAAAAATCTGGGTTTCTGGGTCTATTTTATTCAAGGGTCCTTCTGAAACTTGTGATGCCGATAACGATGGCAGCTGCAGAGAATATCCCAAGGGCAATCAGATCAATTCCCATCACTTCAAGTCCCTGACCCCGGAGGATGATGCTGCGTAGAGCATGAACTGCATACGCTTCAGGATTGATGACTGTGATCCACCTCAGCCAGTCAGGCATCCCGATAACCGGGTAAAAAGCCCCGCTCGTCATGAACAGGAGCAGGTTGAGGAATGCCACTACTGAACTATAGGCCGACTGGTTTGAGAATCGCGAAGCAAACGATATGACAAGGCTGTTGATGCCAAGGCAAATGATGAAGATGACAGCAAGGACCATCAGGATATCTGTAATACTCCTCACAGGCACTCCTGCCACAAAGATGTCGATGAGAAGCACAAAAACTCCGGCAATGAAAGCTTTGACAGTCCCGCTTGCGATCATTCCAAGCACAATACTTGATCGCCTGACCGGGGTTACCAGGTACCCCTCAATGATACCCATCTCCCGGTCCCGAATCAGGGCATTGCCCCCACCCATCATCGTAGTCATGAAGATGGCCATGACGATAACACCGACCCCGAAGAACTGGATATACTCGATCTTTCCGTATATGTTCTGGATGAGGACCTGACTATGCACACCAGTCTGCATCAGCACTGAAGTGATACCTGACTGTATCAAGGCAGGAATCATGTATTCAGAACTGTCCAGATAAACCCTGATTGGATTTTCGGGTGCTACTGCAGGGGGAAGTACCAGGACTGCCAGGATCTTCCCGGTTGCGAGGTCTAGTTTAGCCGTCTCTTCATCAACGTACCTGGTGACCTGAAAGAGTGGTGGTTTATTTCGTTCATGTGCCTGGACAAGTGCGTCAACCGTTCCTGCAAAGAGGGGGGTTTCGTTCTTGAAAAGTTCCTCCTGGGTGACCCCTATTGGAATGTGAACGATGGTTCCACCCATCGCATTTCCAAATATCACCAGGTACACCAGGGGAAAGATCAGAGTCATAAAGATGAAGAATGGGGACCTGAGAAACTTCCTGATGTCCCGCTCAAATATGGCATATGCACCTCTGATCATGAGTGCAGCCTCCCTGTTCCAGAATCAGTAGTATCAAGATATCTACCGGTTAATTCAATAAAAACATCTTCAAGTGAAGGTGACCGGATTGTAACTGAGGTGATTGGAAGGGCTGCTCCTTCTATGATCCCGATTATTGCGGGAAGGAGGGTGCTTCCTCCCTTTGCTGCGATCTGAAGATTAGATCCGTTTGTACTAACTGAAATGACTCCTGGGAGATTGCGAAGTGTTGTAAGCGTCTCCTGTTCTGGGATGATTGATCCGGTTGATATCCCTATCAGGTCTCCTGCAGGTAATGATTGTTTGAGTTTTTCAGGAGTGTCGAGAGCCACGAGCCGTCCTCCCTCCACAAATGCAATCCTGTTACAGAGTTTTTCAGCCTCGTCCATGTAATGGGTGGTGAGGATGACTGTTGTGTGCTCCTGGTTTAGAAGGGTGATCTGCTGCCAAACTTGTCTTCGGGAATCCGGATCAAGTCCGATAGTCGGTTCATCAAGGAAGAGGATGAGAGGATGATGAATGAACGCCCTGACAATCTCAAGTTTCCGTCTCATTCCTCCCGAAAAGGTCTGAACCGGTGTATGAGCCCTGTCTTTCAGATGAGCCATTTCCAGGAGCTCATTGATCCGTTCCCTAAGTACAGCATCACCGATTCCTTGTAACCTGCCATAAAAAGAGAGGTTCTCAAATGCTGTCAGATCCAGATCCAGAGTCCCATTCTGGGGGCAGACTCCGATAATCCTCCGAACCGCTTCAGGATCTTTTGTGACATCATATGGCCCGATGAATGCAGTACCAGAGGAGGGAGTCAGGAGAGTTGTGAGGATTCTTATCAATGTGCTCTTTCCTGCCCCGTTCGGACCGAGCAGCCCGAATATCTCTCCGGTCATGATGGAACAGGATACATCATCGACAGCCCGAACTTCCCGTTTTCCTCCAAAAATTTTGCTCAGGTGTTCAATCCTGATGATCATGGTCTCTTCCTGATCGTGTGTGTGATTTGAACCTGGTATCCTGGCAGTTCCGGTCACTCTCTCCCTCCTAAAAATATATATAACCCTGGTACTTCTCTATCTGGCCTGGATGGTATATATTCATCAGTTCATTGCAGGTTTTGCT
>NZ_DATMYY010000238.1:0-3619 GCF_035560735.1 Methanospirillum sp. | reverse complement strand
ATTTTTATGGATAATATAATCCATTACAGGTACAATTGAAAGAGGAGATGCGTGCGAATAAGTAGTTGCAGTTTCAAGATAATATCTTGTGAGCCTGCTTTCAAGAGCAGTTAAAGAATCCATGTCCGGGCTGGCGAGATCTGAAATTGCATCCCAGTACTGAGTTTTTTGAAGCTGATTTATAAACTCATCATAAGGAAGAACTGCTAATTTCTCAAGCCTCGATTCGAGTCCACCCTGTATCATGAGAGGCAGAATCTGCTCAGACTGGTTGAGTCCTGCTTTTTTGAGTCTGAAAAGAGTAATTAAGTTTTTGACATCGACTTCTAGTTTGACAACTCTAGCAAAGAGTTTACGATCCTTGGATTTGGGTACTCCAATCACTTCAAATAAACTTGAATAATACATCTTATCAAGTTCATTTTCTATATATGCGAGATTGGTTCCGTCAAACTGCTGCAAGATAGAATAGTACTCAGTCCTTCTGAGGCCATCAATGATGTCCTGAGCTGTGGCTTTGGCTGCAAGTTCTGACAGGAAAGTGTAGGTAAACTGCCCGCCAGCTACAAGAGACTCCAGGATATCTTCAACGGATGCATTGTAGAGTTTCCCACGGAGAAGTGTTTTTACATTCCAGATTTCATATCTCTTTATGTAGGCAGAAATCAGATAGTTTAGTTCTCCTGAGGTGATTCTTTTCAACTTATCATAGGTAAGCGCAAGATTCCTGTTTAGTGCATGTTCTGCCAGATCGCCACCGCTGTATTTCATTGCTAGTTCGTCAACATCGTTTTTGTACTCAGACTCCTGAATAAAGCGGGTAATCTCATCAATCCCCATGTTAAGAAGCCGGGGATATGATTCTTTAGGGAGCAACTTACTTTTCATTGCGCGAACACGGGTTACGGCATAAGCATAGTTAGAATTGCCTTTTTTATCGGATTGTCGTGAGGGTTTTTTCCCCCGGAGTCTCTCCAAAAGCCGCATCAAACATCACCCGTATAAAATATCAGACAGCTGCTTCAATGAACGCTCATATATAGTATTCAGGATCGTATCATATGTGTAGTCTAACCTGACTGTACCATCCTCGTTTTCCAGAACAATACCGCCGATACTATCATCTATATTACCAGCAAAGGATAAAGAAGATAATTTCTTGACAATTGCTTCTGAGTTTTTGTCAGAATATATCCTGACACCATCAGCTTCATGCTTCTTTATCAGAACGCTTAAAAGGTTCTCGGCTTTAGAAGCAGGCATTGACTTTATAGACTCATATGTTTGATTATAGACTTGATCTAGAAGTTCTTTGCGTTTGTTGAGCTTTATCCTTTTTACTTCCAGATTTGCGCTGGATACCACTTGTTGGTGTAAATTTTTGAGGTCTTCTTCAGATTGTGCAAGGCGGTCTCCGAGCATCTTTTTTTGGCCATCTCTGGCTTCATTTAGAATCTCAGATACTTTCGCATCAGCTTCAGCCTTGATCCTGGAAACTTCAGCCTGTGCACCACTCTGGATATCCTTTAGAACGATATCTAGTCCCATGCTTCCACCTCCAAATAAATTAAGAGCAAAGAATGCTCTAAAAGAGCAAACTTCCGGCAAACTTAGAGCATATATGCCCAATGGCTTAGAGCAAAGACACTCTAAAAAAATTAGAGCAGGGATGCTCTTAATTAAGCAGTGTTGATAAGCAATGCAACGACAAGACCGAAGATAACGATAGTTTCTGGAATGACAGTAAGAATCAGACCCTTACCGAACAGGGCTTCATTTTCTGCCATTGCACCAATGGCTGCAGAACCAATGTCCTTTTCTGCCCAGCCAGATGCAAGACCTGTTCCTGCAATTGCTATTGCTGCGCCAAGTGCTTTTAATCCTGCGTCTCCAAACATCATACCTGCTGTTGCTCCGTCTACCATCTTTTTATTCCTCCGTGTATTTTCTTATATAACCAAATGGATTGAATTTTTTGCCCCCGCCTTGATAGAATTTTCCGAAGAATTCTACATACTGCAACCTGAGTGAGTGCAGACCGGGAGCGATGATACTCAAGACAGTGTTAAGGGCATGTCCGAGTATAAATACGATTATTGCAGCGATTGCTGCGATGCCGATCTTAGAGTGATCAGCCCAGATCATTCCGAAAGCAATATCATTGACTGTGGATGCGATGTAAATCGAAGACAGACCGACTGCGATAATACGAGCATATGACAATGCATTACCCATAAGAGATGGCAATTCGATCGGACCTTTAATACCCTCACCCATAGTGAGCATTATAACTCCGAGAAGAAGAATGCCAGCACCGACATATGTCAACCCTGGGACAATGCCGAGAGCGCCGAGAGCTGCAACGAGTACACCAAGCTCAATAATCATCCAGCTGCCTTTTTCTAGAACTGCGTGCTTCATACTGTGATGAGAAAGGTTTATAAATCCGAGAATGAAGCCCAGATTCAGGTGGATCAGTCCTACAAAGACAGATATTGCGATCATAGTCATTACCATGTGAGTCCTATGGACCGGGAATGTGAAATGTTCACCGGCAATGCCTGGGAACAATGTCACTGTATTCCAGAAAGGCAGTAGACCTGGTATTGTTTCACCTTCGGCATGCACACTTGCCAAGGGGAACCCAAGGAACTCACCATAAATAATACCAAAGAAAAATGTCCAAATCTGACAATAGATCAGGATATTCATGAGAGGCTTTACTGCATCTGATTTTACAAGTGTTTTAATCGCCAGCGCCATTGCTCCCAGAATAATTGCATACCCCATATCCCCAAGGATCATCCCGTATATCAATGGGAAAGTGATAAAGAGGATTGAACTTGGATCAATTTCGGTATACCTGGGTCTTGAATACAGATCCATGATCTCTTGCATGGGCGACACTGCGTTCGAATTGTTATACTCGACAGGTATATGTCTATCGTCTTCTTCGTCGTGATGTTCGAAGTGGATTTCAGACACATATGCCCGGCCAGATGTAGCCTTATTGACAACGTTGACCAAGGTATCGTATTCATCGCTGGGAGTCCAGCCTTCTATAATAAAGGCATTATCAGACGTAGCGATTCTTAGAGGCAGTTCTGCCTTCTGGTTTTCGATACTTAAGACCTCATCACTGGCAAGGAGGAAATCCGTGTATTGTGCTTTCATGGATTCGACTTCTGCTTTTAGTGATCCGATCTTCCTGGAGGTTTCAGCCTCGCTTTGTTCTGTCACTCTCAGTAAATCGCTTGGGATACCACCTCTTTCTGGAACCCTGAGCTCTTTAAATTCAACAGTCTGAAGCAATTCCTGGACTTTGCTAGCGTCTTTTTTGTCTACGAACAGTACTGTTGTTTTTGTTTGGGGATCAAAGTACAATTCGTATCCTCTGGTGACGCTTGAGATTTGACCTTCTTCCAAATTTCCTTTTATTGAGCCTGCAAAAACTTTCAGATTTTCATATCCTCTATAATAATCAAAATCCAAGTTTATGGACAGGAATGGGAGAAGATCCCTTTTTTGGGTCTCTAGATCCTTTAAATCAGCCTCATATTTACTGATAGTTTCTGATTTTTCTGAGATGGCTCTGTCCAGATTACTTAGTTTCGCATCA
>NZ_DATMYY010000237.1:0-12366 GCF_035560735.1 Methanospirillum sp. | reverse complement strand
GTATATCGTTATGCAGAAATAGCGACCAGGCAAATATCTGTCCATGGAGTTTGTCTGGGTTTCGACACCACAGAGTCAACGTTCATCAGGGTTTATTGCACTGATCATTGGAATAATTATTCTTCTCTTTGCTCCGTTTGTCACAAGTCTTATTGGAATAGTACTTTCTGCAATTGTACTGGTGATATCTGTTGGCATGATCATCTCTGGTGCGATGATGCGGGGAATTGGATTTGGGTTAGCCCTGCTTATCCTTGGTATTCTGGGGTTCTGTTTGGGCATTACCGCACTTGTCTCGCCTGATCTGGCTGTTTCAGTGCTTGGAATATTTCTCGGTGTCTGGATGTTTTTCCTTGGTGCTGGCCAGCTCCTGCTAGCTTCCCGCTTTTCAGCAGACAAACTCTATTATATTCTGGCCCTTTTTGGTGGAACCCTGACTGTTATTGTCGGTCTTTTTCTGCTTGTTTCACCGGTCCAGGGAATGCAGATTATGGTCTTCTTCGTCGGATGTTACCTTCTTATTTTTGGTCTTATGAGCCTCTTCAGACCCAGATGTATGTATTGAACTATTTTCATCAGGCACAGGAGGTGATAGATCCAGATCTCCTCCCCAGATGAAATCCTTGAGGATCGTTTGGAGTCTTGATCTGATTCTTGTTCTCGCTCCTCTTTTTGATGTTTGTTTTACCTGATTTGAAATGACCTGCTTTGATATATCTGATTCATCGATGGCTTTTTTTGGGATATGAAGATCAATGGGATAGAGCATGACCTCTATTGCTCTTCTCCTCTGGGTTTTATCCCGGGTTTTTATCCTGATTTTTTTCCGCGGCTGGCCGATACCTTCTCCCTTGAGCCTGTCCATTGTACTGACCCATCTCATCTCATCGACAAGGGTAATGTCATCCATTCCCTGAATGGATATTGGATGGATCATTTCAGAGTTCTCATCCTGGAGTTTTAGGTGTATTTGGATCTTCAAATCCCTTTTCGGATCATCTGACCGATGAATACATGCAATCCATGGTCTGGTGTATTGAATAGGCAGGTATCGCATACCTTTGCCTGATCCGAGAGTAAGAATACAGTTCTTTTTTGGAAGGAGAATCCGGGTTACGCGTTCAGGAGGGAGTGGGATGGTTACCCAGCGTGGTGGTTCTGCACGGGTAGAGGTTCGTGTTCGTGTTCGTCTGCGTCTGTTTCGCTCCTGTAGCAGTCCTGCTACTTTTGGAGCCATGAGTAAGAAAACGACAGGTGAAAGGTTTTTCTGTTTGGTGTAGATATAAAAATGCCCGGATTTTCGGTAATTAAGATTGCACCAGGGACACCCTTCAGAATTTGGAAGATACCAGTGGTCCGGATTTGAATCGCAACAGGCCAGTTGCTGGAACACCTGATCAAGTACTTTAAACCAGGTTTCGATTTTTTTATTATCCCTTGGATCTGCCTTGAGTTCTTGAAATTCTACATCAAAGAGATCGATGAGAGGTTTTGGAAGTGTCCTGATAGATGGGGCTTGTGGTGGTGGGCGAAGAGCAGGATCCTCATCACTCCATGGATAGAGACCTGCTGCCATTCGCCGTTCATGTGATCCTGCTCCGGTAGTACGGCTTCCTATTGCATGGAATGGGTGGTATCCATCCATCAACATTCTAAAGATGAGGATTGCAGGTGATACAATCTTCTTTAAATCAGACGAACCCTCTCCTGGTCTATTTGGAAGGATAAGTAATCTGATCGAGGCGTCAGGGCCAACGAATACAGTCCGTTCAGAGAGGTACACATCCCTGATGTCATGGTTTCTGGCTGACATGAGTGCAGCCATCAGGTTGCGGCAAGCAGCGAGGCGGCGGTTGAAGGAAAATTTTCCCTCAAATCTCTCTCGTCTACTTTCTGGATCGGCAGCCACATGCCATGGATGATATCTTCCTTGGTCAATTGCCTGAATTGTCCACCCTACTGGCAAGTTATCTCTGTACACAACCTGCAGCGGGACAACAAGCGACTTTGGAATCTCATGTGGATATGTTGCACCTAACTTTGGCAGATTGATCCCATTGTGAACAAGGAACACCTGTGTACCTGGCACAAATGAGGTGATGATCCCGGCTTCAGTACGAAATAATATCCCGCTCTTATCTGTTTTCAGTTTATTCGGATCACTCCACTTGTCAAGAGTAATCCGCGTATCTTGCTTTTGTTGATCAACTACCCTCTGCTTCGTTGTCTCCTGGTCTTTCTTCTCCCTGGGAATGAGTGAAGAAAGCATAGTTTCCCAATGTGCAGCACCAGGCCTTTTGTGAGGATCACGAAGCCCTGAAACAAATGTTTCCCTAAAAAGTGTCTGAAACGAAGATGGAAGAGAAGAATATGGGGGTGCATAATCTGGGGGAGATATTCCGGTGATTCGGCTCTCAAATGCAAAGTATCCGAGCAATATCTTATCTGTAGTTGCTGGTGCATCCCTGACGAGCGGGCCTTTGGCCTGAAATGGATGAACCCCGTCCATCATAAACCTGAAGATGAGAACAGCCAGCGCAAAATGATCACCATACAAACGATCACATCCCGATTCTGCAAACGATCCGTCCAGATGTTCAGGAGGGAGGTACTCACCTGTTCCAACCCGGCTCCAGAAAGTTCGTCTGCTGTTTTTGTCACGGATCTGAAATGAGTCTGTATCAATAAGAACAAGATCACCGCGTTTGTTGATGAGCAGGTTATTCTCCCGTAGATCACCAATTACATGCCCTGCTTTGTGAACACCTGCCACCAGTCTGGCAAGCTGTAGTGAAGCAACAATACGATTTTGGAGGTTTCTCTTCTCTTTTTCCTGTGGTTCATCATACCAGAGATGGACAGATCGATACTCATCAGGGATACGACGCATGATGTATCCGATGATCTTTCCCCCTCCTGGAAGATCAAAAAGAGGCGCCAGTGGCCAGGTCAAGAATTGCAGTAATTCATTGTCTGGAGGGGTAGCAATCATTGCCCGAATCTTCTCTTCGATCTCCTGTGTCCTTCGATGAGGATGAAAGATCTTGGCACACTTTGTTTCATCTTCAGCCAGAAAGTAGATCTCACCCTCCCCTCCTGCTTTTCCTGTTGAGATTAGGATGCATACCTTCCCACCAGGTTCATAGGCAGTGAGCCTGACACGTGGCTGCTGCCTTATAGATGTCCGAGGTTTTTTAACCTGTACCGGGGTGCGTCTTGCGGGAACGACATCAAGGGTGAGGATCTGTGTGCCGGCATTGGTGATGATTTGAACCGGAACGCTCATGCTCCTGTCAGATGTGAGCATCCGGGTATCAATTTTGAGCAGAATTTTTTTGCTTGATTCAACAGAGAAGATCGATGGCAGGATTTTTATCCAGGGAGCCGGTGCCGGGATAGTTCCCCTGAGGATTCCACGGCCTTCATTCTGAATCTTTAGTGTCTCTTCGATGATCCCCTTCTTATCCCATAAACACCTTATCCGGGATTGTGAGAGTTTCAACACTGGGCCATCTCCGCCTCGGAAGTTGACAGAGACAGGGACCTCAAGGTCTCCTCCTGTGCTTTTTATCCTGATTTTTCCTGTTGGCTGGTGTACTCCTGGTGCCTTTGAAGTATGGACTGTCACCTGAACTGCCTGAGCTTTTTGTGTCCAGAGTGTCCGGGTTTTGACTTCTATCCAGTCTGACTCGGATTCAATAGTTCCGCTAATAAGTCCGCTTCCCGTGTTGCGGACAATAAGATCAAAAGAGAAATTTTCCCCTTTTCTGAGGTTACAGAACTGGTACTGACGCTCATCAACTGTGAGGCATGGTTTTATTGCAGGCAGAGTATTGCATTCAACCCTGATCTTTACCGTTCCTCCGTTTGTAATAATGGTAACTGCGCCTTTTAGCGGGATATTTGGTGAGGCTCGTCCAGGTACAATCTCGATTCTAAAAGGAACAATAAAAGGTGTCTCAATACGGGGGTTAGGTATCCTGATCCAACTCACATCAGAAATTGCAGTTCCCTTGAGGATTCCTCCTCCGTCATTCATTATTGTGAGGATCTCAGTCTTTACACTGGGGATACTCCGAACCGGAATCAGGTCACGATCTACCTTGAGCCGTGGCGGGCTGTTACCGGTAAAGAGTGCAGCCATTGGTTATCCTTCAGGACTCTGCTTTGGGTATTTGCTCCCTGAAAATGACCACCAGGGTTTTATCATCACCTGAAAGTTCCTGCATTTTTCTGGAGGAGAGCAACGTGGTGATGTCAGATTCTGGATTCAGGTTTGCTGATATTTTTTTCTCAATAAATGAGAGCAGTGGGAGTATGAATGGTTCATGAGGCTGATAACTCCCTCCCCGTTTAATTGCAAGAGCTCCCTGGCACCCATCTGTTGCGATAATTACATGATCAATTTCAAAACAAGGAGTTATTCGTAACTGATTTTCCCAGTCTGATTGTGTGAGACTGGCAGTCTCGTTTGCATATTCGCTATCGCCTGGTGATGACAGGAGTAACGCCTGACCTTTCCTTGTGCCTACTGCAATGCCATCTCCGATATGTCCGAGGGTGATCCTCTCATCAGAATAAAAGGCCACGATCAACGTTGATGCGAACTCTGAAGGGTTAATCTCCCGTTCATTTGCTTCTTTAATGACCGCCTCTCGTGCCTTGAGAAATGCCTGTCTTATCCGTTCTTCAACTGCAATATCAGGATTTTCAAAATCAGCAATTACTACTTTTGATGCAGTATCGACTGCAATTCGGGCTCCTGCATCTGAATGCCTGGCACTTCCAAGTCCGTCAGCGACTGCAATTCCCCATATATTTTCTGAACACACAGCAGCATATGCGTCCTGGCATGGTTGATCAGACTGAATGTGTCTGTTTCCCCTGACAGAAGATCCAGATATTCTGATACTCATATACCTCTCCAGGATTTCAGGTTCTGCTTTAATACTGGCATTATGTGATTAGAGGGGAACTGAACCCCATCCGTCAGGTCCGGTTGGGTTTTCAAGGCTTATCTGCTCCCCGATACGTGAGTCTGATATCTTTGCAAGACTGCGGGAAAGCCAGAGGAACATGTCAGACCATTGTGCCTCTTTGAGCTGAAGTGGTGTACGGTTTGGGGGAGAGAGTTCACGCAGAACTGTCATATTGGCCTGATCAACTCCAAGTGCCCAGAATAGGAATTTCCTGTCTGCTTCACCGCCATGGATCACCTGGATCACTTCCTGCCATCTGGCGTCGCCCCGTGACATGTCTGTCGGTTGCCCGTCAGTAATCAGAAATATCCAGGGACGGTAATAATCAACTCCCGTTTCACGGTATTCAGCCTTGCGTTTCTCGATGATTGAAGCAGCTTCAAGTATGGCCGCTCCCATCGGTGTATACCCTCCAGCCTCCAGTTCTGGAGGTTCAAACTGACTAATTCCGGTGAATGGTTGAATAATTTCAACCTTCCTTCCAAAGGAGATGATCGCTAGATCAATTCGCTTAGCTGCAAGATCATCTTGAATGAGTTCATCTGACAGGATCTTCAGACCTTCATTCAGTTCAGCTATCTTTGCCCCTTTCATGGAAGCTGAGGTATCAAGGACGAGAACCGTCGCACAATGAGGATGCTGTGGGTACGGGATATCAACTAACTGCTCAAGGGTATCAGAATCCATCAGTATTCTCGTCAGCAGACAGGGTATATAATCCTGTGGCAAAACAAAGGTAAAATTTTCTATCGTTATGAGGGGAAATTATAAAATGTGACTCCTCTGGAATAAATATTAAGATATTATTATGCTTCTCATCATTTTCACAGATTATTGCAATTGAACAATATTGATGTATTGTGAAGATAGAACTAATAAGTAGTTTTCTGCTCCGGAGGTGGTATCTGTGGATTATGATTCAATAAATAGTGCTGACATGGCAGAGCAGGCACTCGCACAGGCTGTTGATGAGCACATCGAAAATAGCAAGGAAGTTATTGAGCATATTGAAAAACTTGAGGTGAAGATTCGTTCCTGGAATATGGAAGACATCAAAGAGTTCAAGGTGATGATCACCGAGATGCGTGCTCTTCTTCAGAAACACTTCCAGGTACAGATTGAGAATTTTATGAGCATGAATCGGATTCCCTCAGCAAAAGTTCCTGATGTTCTCAAAAAAACATATCGGATAGTTGGTGTTGATAAAAGGGGGTATGCCCTTTATGGTCCTGAAATGGATAAGATTGCACATATCAATAAGATCACAGAACATTATAAGCAGAAGACTGGTGCCTGCCAGCCCCAACCAACAAAGAAATAATCCATCATCCCTCCCTATTTTTTACACTTACAGACCTGCCAGTTTTTTGAGCAACATGCTAGTCCCAGCTTTGTCGAGCGGTTGATTGTCATTGCCACACTTTGGTGAATGTATGCATGCCGGACATCCTGATGCGCACTTACATTCAGTAACAAGGGTTGCAGCAATCCTGGATATATCCAAAAAGAGTTCAAACGCACGTTCTGCTAAACCTACTCCGCCTTCATATCCATCATAAATGTATATCGTTGCTGAGCCGGTCTGGTGATCTATAGCAGTAGAGAGGCCACCGAGATCCCACCGGTCACAGAGGACAAAGAACGGGGTCATGGCGATCAGGGCATGTTCAGCACCATGAAGTGTTCCTGGTATATCGCAAGACTCATCACTGATTTTTGTTATGGTGTCAGGGTCAAAAACCATCCAGAGTGCTGATGTTGTGAAAGTAATCGGTGGCAGGGTAAGAGGTTCAGATCCGATTGTTGTCTGCCTGATAATCTTACGATATCCATTACAGGTCTCTGATACCTCTACTTCACCTAGATGAAGCACAGCACCGGGAATACGTTTTGAGATTAATTCTTTTATGATTGTAACGGTGGTCTGCTGATTTGGCCGTGTGTAATATTCCACATCTGCTGCATCGGCAAGGATCCGGTGATGTTCGTGATCCCACCTGCTCACCAGGTATTTCTCACCCTGATGAATTATGACAGCCCCGGGGTGTGCTTCCCTGCAGGCCTGACCGAGATCCACTGTCTCAAGCACTCTCCCTCTCTCTTCGATCGTCCATGTTTCCCCTGTACCTGATAGAGACACCAGTTCAACCGCTCTTTTTCGCCCTGAATACACATAACCGCGATTTGTTTTTGTCAGCAGACCAGCATCGGTAAATGCGTCAATGTGTTCCTGTATGCCGTTTCCAAACCATTGCAAATCACTATCCGGATTGAGAGGGAGCTCTGCTGCAGCACAGAGAAGCTCCCCAGAGAGAATATAGGGATTTTTTGTGGTGATGATGGCATGTTCATGGGACGAGCCAAAGAACTCCTCCGGATGATCCATGAAATACTGATCGAGAGGATTTTGAAAGCTGACAAGAATTGCTAGTGAAGGACCTGCTCCTCTCCCTGCCCTTCCAGTCTGCTGCCAGGTTGACATCATGGTCCCGGGATAACCGGTCATTACAACTGCATCGAGAGATCCGATATCAATTCCCAGTTCAAGGGCGTTAGTTGATACAATACCTTTCAGTTCTCCACTTTTCAACCGCTGTTCGAGGTTTCTTCGCTCTTCTGGGAGATAACCTGCACGATAAGCAGCAATTTTATCGTTCCGGCTAGAGTTTCCTTCGTTCAAACGTTCCCTTGCCCATGTTGTTACCACCTCGGTCATCTTTCTAGAGCCGGTAAAGCAGAGTGTCTGAAGTTCGGCCTCAACGAGCGACGCAAGGAGTGTTGCACTCTCGGTATATACTGACTTTTCAGCAAATCCTCCGATGTACGGGTTATAAAGTATGAAGTACCTGACTCCTGCCGGTGCTCCTGACTTATCGATAACCTGAAAGTCGCGTCCGATGAGTTCTTTTGCAAACTCATGTGGGTTAGCCAGGGTTGCTGAAGAGAGGAAGAAGGTTGGGCGAGATCCATAATGTGCACAGATCCGAAGCAGCCTTCTTATCAAAAGTGCCATATGGCTCCCAAATATTCCCCGGTATTGGTGTGCTTCATCAATGATGATGTATTTCAGGTGTGAAAAGAAGACTGACCACTGGTGATGCCAGGGCAGAATATGATGGATCTCGTGCGGATTTGTAAGAACGAGACCAGCTTTGCTTCTGATAGCAGGTCTGTCGTGACGGGGAGTGTCACCATCATAGATGGCAGGATTAAAAGGGATTTTTGTTGCTTCACTTATTGTTTTTGCATTTGCAAGTTGATCTCTGGTGAGCGCTTTTGCCGGGTAGATAGCAAGAGCAGTGGACGAGGGATCCTGCATTCTCATGCGGCAGTATGGGAGAAGGAAAGCGAGTGTCTTTCCTGATGCCGTGGGAGTACATAGGATGGTATCCTGCCCTGAACTAACTGCATCAATGGCTTTTGCCTGGTGAGAATAAAGTCTGATACCGATATTGTTCAGGTATTTTTCAACAGGTTCCGGGAGTGGCTCAAGTAACTCTCCAAAAACAGCATCATGTCCGGGAATGACTTTAATGTGTGCTATGTAACGTGAAAACCTGGGGTTTTCTCCGATGATCTCAAGGAATTCAGCAACACTCACGTGCTTTACTCCTGAGAAGATTGAGGAGGAGGGGAAGGCTTGCTATATCCTGTTCATTATGTCTGACGATAGGCACTAGTGGACCACAGTTACCGGTTTCGCGGTACTTCATGTACCACTCAGGAACTAACATTCCGGGAAGATCAAATTCACGTTCAACACCCAGGAATTTTTGTTCAACTGTTGAAAGCCTGCAATCAGGAATCTGTTCCCTCCACATTCTCCGGGCGTAGTGGAGCAGGTCTATATGGGGGAGACTTGGGAGGGGATCGAACCCGTAGTATGCACATCGCTCATTCAGGTATGGGAGATCAAAACTTCTTCCGTTGTAACTTACCAGTGCATCGGCGCCACCCAGAAGTTCCCTGACCGCGGTCAATGCTGCTGGTTCCTCAGTAATATCCCTGAGTACAAATTGATGGATTGTCAGCCCTTTGGGACTAAGGCATCCGATGCCAAAGAGAATGACCGGTCTGCCAAAGATGCCCAGAGTTTCAAGATCCAGGAACCTGATCTTTTCAGGGGTAAATCCTTCTGACGCTATCAGGCCAAGGGGATGGGATGGGCCGAGCCGTGATCTGATCAGATGTGTTGCACTGGCTGGACCCGCATTCAGTACTTCCAGTACATGGGCAGCCTTACTTTGGTACCTGCGGTGGTGAAAAAGATCTGATATTGTTTTACATCCACGTTGCCTGAGGGTATTCTCTCCTTTTGGGCCGATACCCCTGACAAGCCTGAGCTCATTCAGAACTGCCTGATCCGGTTGATGATGTGAGGAGAGTTGCATTGGCCGTATATTCTGAACAAGGTAACATTCTCCGTCTTCGTTAATGATTGATGATCCCGGGATAGCATCTTCAACAGGAATCCCGGTATATTTGCGACAAAGTTCGCGATAGTATTGCCCAAAATGATTATAGGTAGATTCCCCGATCGCAGAGGCATGAAGCCCCATGCGAAATACATTGTCATGGGGGACTATCGCGTAGTCGGGTGAAGCAGTTATTCGTGCCTGCCACCTCTGGCTCACCGAGACGAGATCTGTTCCCTGCATCTACCGATACCTCATCGTAGTGGTATATAAATTAAGAAGGGCACAGGGTGAAAGTGAAAATCGATCAGATTCAAGTTCTTTTACACGGTTCTTTAGCCAGAATTCCTTTTACTGCATTTGACCCACTCTCGTATGCTGCAGTGAGTATCTTCGGGTTTCCGGCTATTCCACCATACCCATCCATATTTTTTGCGAGGATGTTTTCGCAGTAGGAAAACCCGAATATATTAAACAATGCGGTCATCATAGGAAAGGCAGTTGAGAAAACGTCATCCCGATCCATTCCCGCTGTTGAGAGAAAATAGCCCCTGTGGAGCTTCATTTTATCCTGGGGGAGTGGATGGGTTTTAAGTTTGTAATGTCTGACCCAGACATAATGGGCACGATCAATTAATCCTTTGAGTTCGGTAGTTATACCCATGGTGTAGATTGGGGATGAGATGGCCAGGCAGTCAGCGCTTATCATTAGCTCAAAAGCTGGGTGAACATCATCCTTTAGAATACATTCCCCGGTTTTATGGCAGGCATTGCACCCTTTACATGAAGAGTATGATAATTTGCTGAGAATAATTTTTTCAGTCTCTGCTCCTGCTTCTGCTGCACCTTTCAAAAAGGTATCAAGTAACATCTCAGTATTCCCATGCCTTCGAGGACTGCCAAGCACTCCGATAACTCTAATACTCCCGCTCATGCAGATAGCCTCTCCCTAAGTATAGAGATTATCTCAGAACCTTTCTTCATTGCATCTCTTTGTGCAGTCGAATGGTTCAGCACTGCCCCTTTCTCATCCACATGATTGATCATCAGATATTCAATATCGCGATCCCTGACTTCTATCACATGAAAAAAGCATTTCATCACAGGAATAGCGGCATCAAAAACATAACTCCAGTCCTGGCCGGCAGAGGATATAAAGAGTCCTAGTCGTTTTCCCTTCCGCTCAGGGGGAACAACCGGTAGTTTTAGTACATACTTGCGGGATCTAAAGACCTGTGCCCGGTCAATGAGTGCTTTTACCTGGGAACAAACACTCATACAGTAGATCGGTGATGATACAATGATGCAGTCTGCTTGTATGATCTGATCATGCAATTGATCCATGCCGTCACGGATAACACACCGATTCAATTTTTCACACGCATTACAGCCACGGCATGGCCTGATATCTACATCAACAAGGGTGATCTTTTGGACTGATACATCTGGTTGATTCACCATCGATGAAAGAACCCAGTCCATTAATTGTTCAGAATTGCCGTGTCTGCGAGGACTTCCAGAAATGGCAAGAACACTGATCCCCATATCATCCAGTGTTGGCGGTTACCAGATAAAAGAAGAGGGGTTAAGAGTCTTTGAAGCAGAGGTAAAAATCTTTATAATCGTATCCTTCAGTAATACGTTTTTCTGCCTCCTCGACAGTCTTTGGAGCTGGAACAATTACTTTATCCCCGGGCTGCCAGTTCGCTGGTGTTGCAACTCCTTCTTTGTCAGACTCCTGAAGAGCTTTTACTAATCTGACAATCTCTGGAATTGATCTCCCGTTACTGAGGGGATAGTAGATCATTGCCCTGAGTATCCCTTTATCATCAATGAAGAAGACAGTCCTCACTGTTGCTGTGCTGCTCTGGCCCGGATGAACCATTCCGTACAGAGTTGCAACTTTCATATCAAGATCCGCAATAACAGGGAAAGGGATCTCAGTGCCCATCTTCTCTTTGATATTTCTTATCCAGGCAATATGGGAGTGAACACTGTCAATGGATAGCCCGATGAGCTGAGTGTTCATAGCCTTGAGTTCATCATATACCTGGGCAAAAGCTATGAATTCCGTTGTGCAGACAGGTGTGAAGTCAGCAGGGTGGGAGAAGAGAACCACCCATTTTCCCTGGAGTTCTGACAGGGTAATGGTTCCCTGGGTTGTTAACGCTTCAAAATCAGGAGCCGGGGCCCCAAGAATGGGAAGGCTGATACAGTCGCATTCATACTCTTCATCACAATTCATTATCACATAACCTCTTCTTCAACGATCTTCCCGTTTACATATGCCGGCATGCCGGCTAGTAGGTACGCCACCCTCAGAGCTTCTTCAACTTCGTCCTTGGTTACTCCGAGGTTCTTGGCTCCAGCCATCTGTGCCCTGATAGCGTGCTGATCCCTCATTGAGGTAGCAATCGCTATAGCAATCAGCTTCTTGGTTTTACGAGATAGTGCCCCGTCATCCCAGATATACTGGTCGAGTTTGAGGATCATCTCATGTAAATCTGGATCGGTTTCGGCCAGCTTTTTGAAAACACGAGGTACTTTTCCGATCTTTGTTTCAAGATCATCAATTCCTGCTGTCATGGTATTACTCCTGCAGAACCATCGGTTCGCCACAGCAGATGAGTTCGCCGCCTCCGACTTCGGTAACTTTTACCACATTTCCGCAGATCTCGCATTCAAAGACCTGTCCTTCCGCTGATACATTAACCATTTATGTTCCTCTGGGGTGAGATATTCATAAGGCAATACCGGGAATCCTGCCGGGACAGGTCGAAGCGGGTTATGATCGCTTCGGGGGATGCGTTGCGTCTTCCGGAGTTTTTACGTCATCCCTGATATGAGTAATCGGGAAACAGTCGTACATCTCACATGCACATGCAGGACAGTGTCTCAGATCCTGTTCAGCGTCGGTCATCTCGTATGTCTTTCCGCAATCCACACAGACGTATTTTCCTGGGCCGACCTTT
>NZ_DATMYY010000236.1:0-7245 GCF_035560735.1 Methanospirillum sp. | reverse complement strand
CCCCAGGATCCAGGCTGTTATCTGTTCAAGGATGCCGAAGAGACGATCATCTATATCGGCAAAGCAAAAAATCTGAAGAAGCGGGTTTCCAGTTACTTTCAGAAGACCGATCATAATGCCAAGACAAAGCGGATGGTCAGCGAAGCTGCGGATCTTGACTTCATAATTACTGCTTCAGAGGTGGAAGCACTAATCCTTGAAAATACCCTAATCAAACGTCATCAGCCAAAATTTAATATCGATCTCAAGGACGCTAAAAGCTACGCATTCATCCGGATAAGCGATGATCCATTCCCAAGAATCGGAATAGCCAGGTACAGGGGCGGGAAAAAGGGTGGCACCCTGTACGGCCCCTTTGTTTCTGCTGCTGAACGTGATCATGTTCTTGCATTCATCAAACAGACCTTCCATTTGAGAACCTGCAGGAAAATGACAAAAAGGGCTTGTCTCCGCTCTCACCTGGGAACCTGTTCTGCTCCTTGTCAAGGAAAAGTATCAGAACCGGAATATCAGTACCAGGTGAAGAGTGCCGACCTTCTTTTGAAAGGTAAAAATCAGGATCTCATAGCCAATCTTAAAGAGGAGATGACAGATCATTCAGAGCAACAGGATTTCGAAGCAGCACTTGCAATCAGAGATCAGATTGTTGCCATCGAACACCTTTCAGAGAGACAATACGTTCAACGCCAGAAGCAGGCAAATGAACATATCATTAATTATCAGATAGTTTCAGGGACAGTATATCTGATTCTCTTCACAATTGAAAGGGGAACGCTAACCAGCAAAGAAGAGTTCGTGTTTCCTGAGACCGAGGATTTTCTTGAAGAATTTATCATCCAGTATTATGCCGGTGTTAAACCACCAAACGAACTTATTCTCCCGGAGATGCCGGATTCATCAATTGAGGAGTATCTCTCGAGTATCAGAGAGACTAAAGTAACCCTCACGATCCCAGTACAGGGAGCAAAAAAACATCTGCTCGATCTCGTAATGAAGAACATTGAAGCATCATTCTTTGCCGGGAAAATGAGAGTAATTGAACTGGGAGAGGCATTACATCTGTCTGCCCCTCCAGATGTCATCGAATGTTTCGATATTTCACATCTTTCAGGAACAGGAACTGTTGGCTCTATGGTGAGTTTTCAGGATGGAAAACCTGACAAGAAGAATTACCGGAGGTTCAGAATAAAGACAGTAGAAGGTATCGATGATTTTTCTTCGATTGCTGAAGTGGTGAAACGTAGATACAGCAGATTAAAAAAAGAAGAACAACCATTTCCTGATCTAATCATTATTGACGGGGGTCAGGGTCAGCTCCATGCAGCTGAAGTAGAACTCAGAGAATTAAATCTTTCAATTCCGCTCATCTCCATAGCAAAGAGAGAGGAAGAGATCTATACTACAGGCAGGTCTCTTCCAATACCTTTATCGAAGAAAAGTCCAGCATCGCTCCTGGTGCAGGAGATCAGGGATGAAGCTCACCGATTTGCCATAACATACCAGCGCCTGATAAGAAGGAAAAAAGCACTATCATGACAGATTTTCAAATCGTATCAGAATATCAGCCACGAGGTTCGCAGCCTGATGCAATTTTGAAACTTGTTGAGGGATATAACAAGGGATATCCGGCACAAACTCTCCTGGGGGTTACAGGGTCAGGAAAAACATTCACGATGGCAAATGTCATCGCAAAAATGAATATGCCGACTCTTGTGCTGGCTCATAACAAAACTCTGGCAGCCCAGCTCTATCATGAATTCAGAGAGTTTTTTCCTCACAACCGGGTCGAATATTTTGTTTCATATTATGATTATTACCAGCCTGAATCGTATATCGCAAAAAAGGATCAGTACATCGAAAAAGATGCACAAATAAATCCGAAGATCGAGATGATGAGGCTCTCTGCCACTGCATCACTGCTTGGAAGAAGTGATGTTATCGTTGTTGCTTCAGTATCCTGTATCTATGGTCTCGGAAGGCCTGATACCTACAAAAGTATGGGATTTGATCTCGGAGTTGATCAGAAGATTGGACGTAAAGAGATCATATCAAAACTTGTGGATAATCTCTATGAACGCAATGACATTGAACTTGTACCAGGTCGGTTCAGGGTAAAAGGGGAGACCATCGATCTGGTTCCGAGTTATTATAACAATATCATCAGGATAGAACTCTTTGGAGATGTTGTAGACAGGATTACTGAGATAAACCGGACTACAGGGGATCCGGTGGAAAAATTAAGACATATCTACGTATTTCCGGCTAGTCATTACATCATTCCTGAAGAGCAGAAAGAAGCTGCAGTTAAATCAATCGAGGCTGAGCTTGTAGAACGTCTACCCCATCTTGGGATGCTGGAAGCCCATAGGTTAGAGCAGAGAACTAAGTATGATCTTGAGATGATCAGGGAGACCGGATCATGCAAAGGGATCGAGAACTATTCACGACACTTTGATGGCAGGAAAGTCGGAGAAAAACCATACTGCCTCCTTGATTATTTTCCAAAAGACTTTCTTTTCTTTATAGACGAGAGCCATCAGACAATTCCTCAGGTCAGGGCGATGTTTAACGGAGACCGGTCTCGTAAGGTTCCACTAATAGACTACGGATTCAGACTGCCTTCCTCATTTGATAATAGGCCACTCAGGTTTCCTGAGTTTGAGCATTATCTCAAACATGTGATCTTCGTATCTGCTACTCCTGCAGATTACGAGAAAGACAATTCACAGCAGGTAGTCGAGCAGATCATTAGGCCAACTGGTCTAGTTGATCCAGTAGTTGAAGTCAGACCTATTGAGGGACAGATGGAAGATATCAAAGCAGAGATTCAAAAAACCATCGAAAACGGAGACCGTGTTCTCCTCACTACCCTGACCAAAAGACTTGCAGAAGAACTAACCGAGTATCTCGAAGCCCGGGGAGTGAAAACACGATATCTTCACTCAGATATTGACACCTTGGAGCGGACCGAGATCATCAGAGAACTAAGACTGGGTATGTTTGATGTTTTAGTGGGGATCAACCTTCTTCGTGAGGGTCTTGATATCCCAGAGGTTGGTTTCATCGGCATTCTTGATGCTGACAAAGAAGGATTTCTCCGTGATGCAAGAAGTCTTATTCAGATCATCGGGCGTGCAGCCCGTAACGCAGAAGCTCATGTTGTACTCTACGCTGATACTATAACCGGTTCCATGCAGATTGCAATGGATGAAACCGATCGAAGACGAAACCTTCAGATCGAATATAACAAACAAAACGGAATAACCCCACAGACGATCAGAAAACCGATCAGAGAACAGGAGATTGAACTACCAGTTGGAAAACCGGTTCCGAAATCTTCAATCCCGGCATTGATAATTGACCTTGAGTCACAGATGAAGGCTGCTGCCCAGCTCCTCAATTTCGAGGAAGCCATCATGCTTAGGGACAAAATTACAGCATTGAAGAAAGATTTAGAATAAACAACATATTACAGACGATCAGAAACAGTGATCGTCACTCTTTTTAAAAAAAGATTAGAGAACGGAAATATATCCATCCTTTACTTTTTCTGAAGTTCCTTCATTACTAAAGACCTTCAGGGTTACGGTGTAGTTGCCAGGTGTAGAGTATACATGCAATGGATTCTGGTCATAGGATGCGGTGTTGTCTCCAAAGTTCCAGAACCACTCAGTCGGGAATCCCTGTGATTTGTCCTCAAACTGGACACTAAGTGGAGATTTTCCAGACAACGGGTGAGCCATGAAATCAGCTACTGGTTGCTGCATCACCGTGATCGTCTCGTATGCATAGTCCTTTGCTATGAATGGCTTGTCAACCTGATGAGTTACCTGGTAAACTCCCGGTGCAGTATAGGTATGCGATATGTTCTTAGAGAGTGAACCTGCACTGCTGTCACCAAAGACCCACCCCCATGAGACATCATCTGTGTTCAGTGAACAGTCTGTGAACTCAACAGTTAATCCTGGAGGAACAGTTCCTCCCTGTGGTTTTGCCATCATACAGGCAATCGGATCAGTGGTAACACAGATGTAATCCTTCTTCTCAACAGTTACACCATTAGGTGCTGCTGCATTGAAAGCAGTAAGTTTTACAGTGTAATTACCAGTTTTTGCATACAGGTGAACCGGTTCACGTACATTTGTTACTTCACCATCACCAAAGTCCCAGAGCCAGTCAGTCGGGTTATTGATGGTGAGATCCTTGAAGGTGACGGGGTACTTTGGCGGGACCCTTATACGATCAGCTTCGAAATCAGGAACTGGTGGAAGAACGAAGACAGGTTCAATGGTATGATCTGAACTGATGTTTACAAATGTGTATGGATTGATAGGTCCTACTGAACTATTGTCCACAATCAGATCGTAAAGGGCATTACCTGCATCAGGAGTTATAGTGAAAGTCTGGTTAGACCCGCAGTTTACCTGAACGATCCCATTTGTTCCTGCAGGTGAGATATTGCCACCATTGGACTGATTTACCAGAATGTTGTAGGTTTTAATCTGGAACACTGCCTGAATGGTATGATCAGCATTTACATTCGGGAATGTGTAGACAAATGGACTAACCTGAGGTCCATTGCTTTTCCCATCCACGATAACATCGCCTATAGTGTAACAGGGGTTTGCGGCTATGTTGAAGTTGATCGAATCACCAATGGTTACATTCTGTGGGGTAGACGGAGAAATTGTCCCCCCTACTCCTGCCGATGGTGTTATGGTGTATGCATATTTGCTGAAACTTGCGTTAATCGAGTGATTTTTGGTCACATTCGGGAAACAATAAGTCATAGGACTTGTATTGTTACCCTGACTAATGCCATCAACCTCCACATTGGAGATGAAGTAATTACTGAATGCGGTGATGTTGAAGCACTGTGTGTTCCCGAAGGTAACATTTACCGTGCCATTGGGCTGGATTTGACCGCCCTGACCAGCAACCGCCGCGATGGTCAGGACGTCAGGCTGAAAATGTGCAACAATCTCGTGGTTATCGGTAACATTGAGGGTATAGGAACTGACCGGACCCTTGGAGACTCCATTGTCGGTTATATCTGCAAGTTGATATCCTGAGAATGCAGTTGAGTTGAAAGTAAGAGTCTGCCCATATGTAGCAGTTGTGTTACCAGATGGAACTATCATCCCGGCATTTGCAGGGATTGCAGTTGATGTTACATTGAACCACTGCTTTTCAAAGACTGCATGCCAGGTAAGATTTGTATGGAGGTTGCAAATCTGGAAGTTTGTTTTGAAACCTTCAGACTCCATGTATGAGTCGCCAGATTCAAACTCGGGTCTGAGATACGAAAGATAGTACCCTGGATCAGGAACTCCAGTCGTGTTTTTAGTACACCCATCATAATCCACCTGATAGGGATCAGATGGATCAATCTTTCCTCCGGTTGTATAATTGGTAAATACAGTAACCTTAGTTGGACGGAAGGTGCAGTATAACGTGTGGTTATACGTCATCTTTGAGCCCTGAATCACATAGGATGGTGCATACGGTACCGGTTCACCATCAAGATATAACTGTTTGACCTGGTTGTCAACATCTGGTGTGAAGTTGTATGCTGCACTGTCTTCACCATAGTCATAGAAGGTTATACCCGCATTGTTTACTGAACCACCTTTTCCTGCTGTTGCATTGACAGCTACCTGCTTCTTAAGGGAAGAAAGGTAAAGGGTCGCATTGCCCAGTGTCTTCTCATGTGGATATGTAACATTTTCGAGATTATAGGTTATATTGAATACAGGTTTTCCTTCGCTCGTCCGATCCACAGTCAGGTTATGAGCAAGATATGCCGGATGCTCTCCACTCAGGGTAAACTCTTTAGTTTCTCCTGCAATAACAGGGATCAAACCAGATGGTTGAATGGTGGAGTGTGCATCCGATCCTGCCTGAATGAAGTATGTGGCACGGTCAAGGCTGATGATCTGTCCCCACTTTGAAGGGCGACCAACAAACAGAGTCGTGTCAACAGTTACTGTCTTTGGCAGGTTCATTGGCATCCGGTCAAATGTTACATTGACGATCTTCTGGGCTGGGAGACTGATCCAGCATGGAGTCCGGTTCTCCTGCAATTCGCCATCATATGTTACATTGGCTCCTTTAGGTATGCCAAGCTCTGGATGATCATCATCATCAATACTGGTCTCGAAGTAGACCTGCACATAATTGGTGAACGGTGTCAGTTCTATCTCAACTGTACTGGGGGTGTTGGCAGTCACATTGAAGAATTTGTAGCCCCAGTGGTACCGATCCTTGAAGAAGACTGAGAAGTATTCTCCTGAGTAAAGTTGTTGGGTTGTTGTCGTGTTACCGATTATCCCGGCAGTATACTTCAGGTAATCAGGCGTGATATCCTCTGTTGAGACTACGTTCTGTATCTTTGCTGCAACTTCTTCATGAGAACCATTGAAAGAGTTCAGAGCACTATCCATTTTAGATACAAGTGTACTCTGTTGGTCTGCATTCATCCTGCTAATCTGATAAATGTAGACATCAGCACTTGTCGGATCACTCTTGAAAGTAACAGGTGCTGTCTCTGGAATTGGATCGAGATTGATACGAAGTTCAGTCACGTTCCCTGCCGTAACCTCTGTTGTTCCATTCTTAGGATAATACCCGGACCGGGTGATGTTATAGATATAGGTTCCTGGGGGAAGAGACTCTACAGATGCTGGAGTCTTACTGTAGATCAAACTGGTGACATTTGGTATCTCACGGTGAAGAGTCAGATCCGAATCTGACGGGTTGGTGTCAAGATGGATGGCACCATAAACCGGATTATTTGGTGTGAGTGTAACCGTGCTGAAGTTGAGATACGTTCCCGGAGTGACGGTGAACGACTCATTCCACCAGGTAATAAATCCGTACTTTTTTAGAAATAACCGATATGTCCCAGGTTCCACAAAGAACTCTCGCGGAGTGAGGCCTTCTGTATCCGACACTGTCAGGTTATCAGGCGAGACCGACACATTGGTGAGGTAGATTTCTGCTCCCGCAGGAACAGAATTAACAAAGACTACCCCTTTCTGTTGTGGCTCCGCCATACTTCCGGTAATCAGGAATGCCAGGATAAGCAGCCCTGCGATGACCGGATATGCAGTTTTGTATGCCATTACTTCACACTTCCCCTGTAAATCATTCATGAATGAAGGAAATCCCCGTGACGCATACCATAATGGGATGCAACTCGCAAGAGGAGTTAATCAGGGTTATATTTCTCATCATATATATAGG
>NZ_DATMYY010000235.1:0-2514 GCF_035560735.1 Methanospirillum sp. | reverse complement strand
TCCGGGATATGAAAAATATCTGCAGCCCGGTGTTATATGTGCTGTAATTATCCTCGGATTATTCCTGTTGTGTGCGATTTTTCCCGCTGCTATTTCAGGAAATGAAAATTCCAAACGCTATAAACCATATCTTAACCCATCATCAGATCATATTCTTGGAACTGATGATGTCGGACACGATATCTTCTCGGTTGTTGTGTATTCAGCCAGAGTCTCTCTCATAATCGCATTTTCAGCCGGATTTATTTCAGTGATGATAGGACTTGTCATCGGACTTGCTGCAGGTTATTTTTCAGGAATTATTGATGACCTGCTTATGGGCCTGACAGATCTCGTACTCATTGTTCCAAAAATTCCGGTAATTATTCTCATCGCCGCAATGACAAGGCCAAGCATTTTGCTTCTCATTATGGTTCTGGGTTTTTTATCCTGGGAAACCACAGCAAGAATGGTTAGATCCCGGGTCATGCAGGTGACAAGTTCAGGATTTATTCTTTCATCAAAAACGTTTGGATTTTCTCCCGGATGGATCATGACACGGGATATTATTCCTGTACTCTACCCGGTGATTCTCCCAAAATTAATGATTGTTGTTGCCGGGGCGATGATCTCTGAAGCATCTCTTTCCTTTCTAGGTTTATCTGATCCAACCATGAACAGTTGGGGAAAAATGATTGCTGATGCATTCTCTCATGGAGGTTTTATAAGAAATATGTGGTGGTGGTATGGACCTCCGGCGATTTGCATCGTACTGATGATACTTGCATGTGTCAGGATCGGATCGATATGGGAGACAAAACAGACTGAGAGGGCATTTGATTGAATAAAAAAAATATCCTGCAAGTTGACAGATTATCAGTCTGGTTCAGGTCAGGGGAACGTGAAGTCTGTACAGTATCTGACTTTTCCTTAACTCTTGCAGAAGGAGAGACCGTTGCAATAATCGGTGAATCAGGATGTGGAAAGTCTGTTGCAGCACATGCAATCGTAAGAATTCTTCCAGGTTCAGCCAGGATTCAAGGACGAATCATTATCGACGGTCTTTGTATTTCAGAAATCCCTGATGAAGATATGGATAAGGTTCGTGGGGATCGTATTGCCATTCTGTTCCAAAGTCCCGACCGCTCCCTTAATCCTTTATACCGGATAAAAAGACAGATTATTGAGCCGTTAAAAGTTCACCATAAATCTGCAGACCAGCAGACGATTGAGACAATCCTCTGTCAGGCAGGGTGTAATCCTTCTGATATTATGAGCAAGTATCCATGTCAATGTTCTGGAGGAATGAATCAACGGGCACTTCTGGCTATCGTGTCAGGTCTGAATTCCAAAGTTGTCATCATGGATGAGCCCACCAAAGGGCTCGATTATGACAGGGTAAAAGATGTTCAGCTGTCTCTTGAAAAGATTCAATCAAACATGAGAGGAATTATTCTCATTTCTCATGATATTTCCTTTGTCAGGAATCTGTCTACCAGAATAATGGTGATGTATGCCGGAGAGGTGATTGAAGCCGGGTTGACATCAGGCGTTCTGACTTTTCCCAGGCACCCGTATACCAAATCACTCCTCAAGAGTCTTCCGGAGAATGGTTTTATTCCTATTCCAGGTATGGCCCCGGCTCTTTCAGAAATCCCAAACGGATGCAGATTTTCCCCACGATGTACCATGAGTGATGAACACTGTAATCATTTCCATCCTGACCTTGTCAGATACGAAGAGAGGGAGGTCAGATGCCATCGGTGCTGATTGAGACAAATCAGATATCTAAAACATACCGTCAGAGCCTGCTGGGAAAGTCGCATGTAATCCTGTCAGATTGTTCTATTCAGATTGATGAAGGAGAATCTGTAGGACTGATGGGACCATCAGGTTCTGGAAAAACAACACTCGGCAAAATTCTAGCAGGAATAGAGCGGTCCGATAAAGGGGGCGTGTGTTTTCAGGGAGTAGATATTCACTCAGGAAACCAGAAACTGTGGTGTAAATACCGGAGGTCAGTTCAAATGCTCTTTCAGGATCCACAAGGAACATTTCACCCGTTCAGAACGATAGGTCAATCAATCAAAGTTGTAGCAGATTTACTTGGATACCTTTCTTCTGATTACGAAAACTGTATCACTTCGCTTTGTGATAAAGTTGGAATTCACCCGGAAGTTCTCTCCCGGTACCCTGATCAGATATCTGGAGGGCAGGCACAACGGCTGGCTCTTGCCAGAATTCTTCTTTCAAGGCCCAAAGTGATAATTCTTGATGAACCAACTTCAGGTCTCGATATTTCGGTACAAGCCCAGATTCTTCACCTTCTCAGAGAGTTTCAGAAACGTGATAAGATTGCTTATCTCCTGATATCTCATGATCCAACTGTTGTCGGGTTTTTATCTCACCGTCAGTATGTGATCAAAAATGGGGTTGTAACCGAAATCACCCTGAATATCCACAGATAAATGATTTAGGGCATTTATAAATCCCATTTTTAAAAATATATCATTTTTTGACCCGAATAAAATATCT
>NZ_DATMYY010000234.1:0-7607 GCF_035560735.1 Methanospirillum sp. | reverse complement strand
GGAGGAGTTGTTCGATTTATATTTCTGATATGTTTTTTGGGAATTATTTCTGGAGTATCGCTTGCAGATAGTTCTTCTATAGTAAGTGAGAACGGGCATCAGTCAGTTATTGCAGATTTCAGGGCTGGAGCTTTATCGGGTGCTGCACCAGTGGCCGTTCAATTCACTGATATCAGCCTCGGATCTCCTGATGAATGGTACTGGGATTTTGGTGACGGCACGCATGATACCGGGCAGAATCCCCTTCATATCTATACAAGTCCTGGCATCTACTCTGTCTCGCTCAGTGTAACGGGCCCTGCAGGTTCTGACATGAAGACCAGACTTGGGTACGTAAAAGTGTCAGAAGCACAGGTATCTACCCGTTCCAAGGAACCGGTCCAGACGATAAGCCCTAAAATGTTGTCATTCCCAACTTCTACTCCCACTAATACTCCAACTGAACTTTTGACCCCGTTGCCAACAGAATCTCCGGTTTCAACTCCTATTCCTACTTCAACGTCAGATATCGGGACGTCAGAAACTCATCTTCTTGAGCTGTTAACTCCTGGGATCCTCGCTGACTTTACACCGTCAGTAAATGGTGGACTTGCCCCACTTGCTGTTCGGTTTACTGATAATTCTTCGGGGAACCCTACTAGTTGGTCCTGGGATTTCGGTGATGGGACATCATCAGACCTTGCCTCACCTGAGCATGTATATACACTCCCAGGAAAATACAAAGTTCGATTGACTGTTAAAGGGAATCAGGGTTCAAATACAACGGAAAGTAAGGAACCGATAGAGGTTGCAGTTATGCCTGAAGCGTCAGTGAAAGCTCAGCCTAAAACCGGTTCTGCACCACTGATGGTCGCATTCACTGATAATTCTACAGGAAGGATCAATTCATGGCTCTGGACGTTTGGTGATGGAACCAGTTCTGATGAACAGAATCCCGTTCATACATATAACCGGGCCGGGGTATATGATGTCTCCCTCACGATATCTGGTCCAGATGGTGGTGCAAATGCTGCGATACCAGCAATGGTCACGGTCACTGACCTTATTGAGCCACCAGTGGCTATCATATCCACAGACACAACTGTCGGGGCTGCTCCTCTTCTGGTCAGGTTTACTGACACTTCTACCGGTGATGTGACTACAAGAACATGGGATTTCGGTGATGGGGGCAGCGGGGCAGAGTCTGATATAACTCACACATTCACAAAGGCAGGGACGTACACGACCAGACTTACCATCAAGGGACCTGCTGGAGAGAGCCATACTGAAAAGGTCATCGTTGTGAATGAACCACTATCAGTTCCGAAAGCAGGATTCTCTACTGATATCGTATCAGGAGATGCCCCTCTGACAGTCTCTTTCATGGATATGTCATCTGGCAGCATCTCATCCTACAACTGGATTTTTGGCGACAGTGGTAGTTCTCATGAAACAAACCCGATTCATACGTATTCCTCTCCTGGTTCGTATCAGGCGGTCCTAACAGTAAGTGGTCCTGGTGGTTCAAGCCACTCAGAAAAAGGAATTATTGTAAGTGAACCTGCTGTGGCTCCGGTTTCTTCGTTCACTCCTGATATAAGTGAAGGAATCGCTCCATTGAGTGTTTCGTTTATTGACATGTCTACTGGCAATATCAGTTCCTGGAACTGGTCATTTGGTGATGGCAGCAGTTCGGCTGACAAGAACCCGGTGCACACATATTCTGCTGCCGGTTCATATCAGGCGGTCTTAACGGTAAGTGGTCCTGGTGGTTCAAGCCATTCTGAGAAAGGGATCATTGTGAGTGAACCTACTGTGGCTCCGGTTTCTTCGTTCAATCCTGATATAAGTGAAGGAATCGCTCCATTGAGTGTTTCGTTTACTGATGTATCTACGGGGAATATTAGTTCCTGGAACTGGTCATTTGGTGATGGCAGCAGTTCATCTGAAAAGAACCCGACTCATACATATTCTTCTTCTGGTTCGTATCAGACGGTCTTAACGGTAAGTGGTCCTGGTGGTTCAAGCCACTCAGAAAAAGGTATTATTGTACATGAACCTGCCGTGTCCCCGGTATCATCGTTCACTCCTGATGTGAGTGAAGGAATCGCTCCATTGAGCGTTTCGTTTACTGACATGTCTACTGGCAATATCAGTTCCTGGAACTGGTCATTTGGTGATGGCAGCAGTTCGTCTGACAAAAACCCGGTACACACATATTCTGCTGCCGGTTCGTATCATGCAGTCTTAACGGTAAGTGGTCCTGGTGGTTCAAGCCATTCTGAGAAAGGGATTATTGTGAGTGAACCCATAACTCCGCTCCCAACCTCGCTCATAACTCCTGCCCCTGTTGTAAGTAGTACCCCATCGGTTATTTCAGAACCGCAGAAACTTCTTGTTACACCGGCTCCGGCTGTAAAGAAAAAACCGGTTGCAAAGTTCAGTACAGCAAATAATGAAGGTTCTGCCCCATTAACAGTAAGATTCCGTGATACCTCTGTTGGGGAAATATCTTCGTGGAAATGGGACTTTGGCGACGGAACTGGAATTTCAGATCAGAATCCCTCACATACATATACTAAACCAGGAAATTATGCAGCCTCTCTGACAATTACCACTCCGGAGGGTTCTCAGAAATCTGACATCTCTATGATATTGGTAACTTCATCGACTTCAATGCCGAAAGCTGTCATTACTGCAGATCCGAAGTATGGTACTGCACCACTCACCATATCGTTCATAGATGCTTCCACTGGAGCTGTTTCCACACGTAACTGGAATTTTGGTGATGGCACCACATCATCTGATTTGAATCCTGTTCATACATACCAGAATCCTGGCGTCTACACTACATCATTAATCGTAAAAGGGCCGGCAGGAGAGAGTAGAACTGATGAGCAGATCGTTGTCAGCCTCAAACCAGAACCAACCCCATCTTTAGCAGTTGAATCACCAACTTCTGCCCTCATTATCCCGCACTCCGATAATGAAGTGCCTGAAACTCAGCCTGTTCAACTGAGTACTATCACTCCCAAGATTACCGAACTCCCGGTTATTCCTGAAATCATTCCAACAAAAATCCAGGAAAAACCTGAACCAGTTTCCGAGTCTCATGGTATCCTTATTACCACTGACAGGACAGTTGGCTCTGCTCCTTTGACTGTATCGTTTACCAGTAATTCAGCAATGAAAGCAGATCGATATGAATGGCTCTTTGGTGATGGGTCCAGTTCAGAAGAAGAGCATCCTACTCATACGTATGATAAACCAGGAACATATGATCTCACACTCCTCCTTGATGGTCCGGATGGTCAGGGAAGGAAAGTCCTTCCTGCATACATTACAGTAACTGAACCTGTATCCACGAGGTCTGAACAACCTACTATATCAGCACCACTTTTACAGCCGATTCCCACGCAGAATATTCCTCCAGGGCCAACTGCAGCCATATCTGTAGATACCATAAATGGAACTGCTCCATTGAAAGTTTCATTCCAGGCAGTTCCGAGTGGAAAAATTGATGGATATGCCTGGGATTTTGGTGATGGTGGAACATCATACGAACAAAATCCGATGTATACCTATGGTACAGCAGGAAATTACTCAGTGAAACTTGTGGTAGCCGGAGAGAATGGTTCAGATGAGATACGTCTGAAAAGCACCATCACCGTCCTTGAAGGTATAAAGACTCCTGTCTGTGGTTTTACTGCAACACCTGTTAGTGGATATGCACCTCTGAATGTATCATTCTCTGATACATCATCAGGTTCCATAAACCAGTATGAGTGGAGTCTGGGAGATGGCACAAGTTCATCAGATAAGAATCCGTCACATTTGTATTCCGAGCCTGGTGTATACACTGTAGGATTGCAGGTATCTGGGCAGGCTGGCAATGCAGCTGAGATCAAGAAAGATCTGATCACGGTCGATAATGTTCCCGCAGCACCTGTCGCCAGGTTCAAGTCTGATAAACGGAGCGGAACGGCCCCACTTGAGATACATTTCCAGGATCTTTCATCAGGAGTTGTTTCCGAATGGAACTGGGATCTTGGTGATGGTACTATTAGTGAAGAAAAAGATCCTGTTATGACCTATACTCGGGCTGGTGTCTATGCTGTAACAGAGACTGTAACCGGTCCGGGAGGAAAGGATGTAGCAGTACGGAGAGGGTACATTACCGTATCTGAACCTCAAATTCCTCCAACAGCGATTATTTATGCAGAACCTGTGGGGGGCTCAGCACCACTGACAGTAAAGTTCCTTGATATGTCTACCGGCCTTGTTACCGGATGGAACTGGGATCTCGGTGATGGATCCATATCTACAAACAAAAACCCTACCCACATCTATCAGTCTGAAGGAACCTATTCTGTGAATTTGCATGTCTCCGGACCTGATGGGGAGAACAGTACAACGACGGTGATCCGGGTCTCTCCACATGAAAAAGCCAGTGAAAAACTTGAAATGAAAAACCAGACTGTGGATTCGCCATTAATTCCGCCTGTTTCTTCAGGTACGGTTACGAATGAGTCTTTTTCAAATGTGACCATGGAAGATCCAGATCTTCCGACATCAGGGAGTGAAAAGCCGGTTGCAGCTTTCTCTCTCTCTGGAAGGAGCGGGAAGAGTCCGCTTACCATATCCTTCCATGATCGGTCAAGTGGTCAGATCACAGGATGGCAATGGGTCTTTGGTGATGGAGATACTTCAGATCTCAAAGAGCCGACTCACACTTATGAGCAGCCTGGTGTTTACACTGTTGCTCTGTCAGTGACTGGTCCGGATGGAACATCACAGAAACGGATTCGTGAAGCAGTCCAGGTAATTTAAGTCAAAATATTTCCTGGCAGGGGAAACGAACAGGAAGATTAGTTCCTGTTCAAATCCATTCTTTTCTTCTGAAATAAAGGAGCATTGTAGCGCTTACCATCGACATCACCAATAGGACTGCGGGGTATCCATATGGACTTGTGAGTTCAGGCATGTACTCAAAATTCATTCCATATACACCGGCAATGAATGTGAGCGGAATAAAAATATTGGCGATGATGGTGAGCACTTTCATGATTTCATTGGTGTTGTTTGAGATCTTTGAAAGGTAGATCTCCATAAGGCCTTCTGCCATTTCCCGGTATACATCAACATCTTCTGCAATTTTTATTGTATGATCATAAACATCGCGAAGATAGAGGTGTGTCGTATTTTTGATAAGAAGTGAATCTGTTCTCTCAAGTCTGGTTATCAGTTCACGAAGTGACCATATTTTTCTTCTAAACCAGATCAGGTCACGCCTGAAATCCTGCACATGATTGATCGTCTCTTTACCTGGATTATTTACAATCTCATCTTCAAGGTCCTCAACCCGCTCTTCAAGATCTTCCAGAACAAAAAAATACCCGTCAACTATTGTATCAATGATGGTATATGCCAGATAGTCAATTCCGTTTGTCCTAAAACGACTGGTAGATCGTTTTATCCTGTTTTCGATGTTTGGAAACATCCCGGTTGAGTTACTACAGGTGATCAGGATGTTGTTTGTTAAAATCAGGCTGACCTGCTCTTCATGCATTTCATCCTCTGACCTCTGAAAATGCGTCATAACGATGAAGAGGTACTCATCAAACTCTTCGATCTTGGCTCGTGTCCTGGTGTTGAGAATATCTTCAGTCACCAGCGGATGTATGGAGAAAGAATTCAATACTTGTTCGATGAGGGCTGCGTCACGAAGCCCGGTTATAGAGATCCAAGCATTACTTCCTTTCGGAATGCGAGTATTTAGTTCTTCTGGAGATACCTGTTCAAACCCTGAAATATTCTGATCTGAATACACAAGCAGATGAATTGTTGTTTCTTTCGGTGCCTCATCGCCGATATATATCGGCGTTCCGGGTGGCATGCCGGTTTTACGCGAAATATTCTGCTCAAATTGCATAATTTCAGGAGCCCTGTGGGGAGGTTGCCTTCCTGACTAAAAAAGTGTTGTTATTCTGACTGGCGTTTTCGCTTGTCAGGGAAGAGTTCGTCAAAACTCTGTTCATCCGGTTCAATAACCTTGATACCCTTGAACCTGCCAGTTTTCATGCCTATGTAATAGATGATCATCGGAACAAGTACTGCAGGTATCGAGAGGTAGAGAGAACCTCTAAGATCCTCGTTGAAAGCAAGAATAACAAGTGCGAATATTTCAAGGATAATTCCTATGAAGAGTGGCATCCATGGCGAGAGTGGGGATGGACTTTCAATTTCTGCTTTTGTGTATCCTCGCTGGTATACTCTCCGCCTGAAAGATATCTGAGCCCAACAGATTGATATCCAGCAGATTGCACCGGTGAATGCAGAGACCGAGAGAAGCCATACATACAGTTCGTTTTCACCGTTTGAGAACCACCATAACCCAAGCACTGCCCAGCAGATAAGCAGGGTAAAGAGAGTGGCATACATCGGGGTGCATTGTTTGTTAAGTTTTGCAAAGGTTTTTGGCGCCATTCCTTCAAGTGAAAGGCCGTAGAGTGCACGAACTGCTCCGTAAAACCCTGAGTTGGCACAGGAAAATGCAGCAGTCAGCACGATAAATGACAGGATTCCTGCGACCTCCGTAAATCCGTACTTGGCAAGTGCCATAGAAAAGACACTGTCCTGAAGATTTGCTTCAGAGTAGGGAAGGATCATGACCAGAAGGAGAATTGGTATGATATCTACACGGAGAATACGGTAGACAACATTTTTGCATGCCCGAGGAACCACTTTCTTAGGATTCTGTGTTTCAGAAGCTGCAAGACCAACGATCTCAGAGCCCTGGAAGTTGACCAGAATAAGGGCCATGTTGGCAAGAAGGATCATAAATCCTGCGGGAAATATTGCATCTGTCCAGGTAAAGCCCGGAGGAAAGAGGACACTAAATCCTACTGCGGTTCCTGTACCGGCAAGACCAATGACAATGAGGGCTGCAACGATACAAAACGCCACATTATGTATGATCTTTATGAGGGCAAGGGTACTCTCAACAAATCCAAACCCGCCAACATGTATCAGGTTTAAAATTGTTATCAGAATTAAAAACGCAATCGCCCAGATAATTACCGGGATCCCATCAAAGAAGACATGCATAATGATCCCGCCTGCCACCGCTTCAGATGGGATATACGCACACCAGTTAAACCAATAACTCCATCCGGTTCCAACTGCCCAGGTGGGTGAGATGAATTCTGCAGAATAACTAATAAAATTTCCATGACGGGGAACGTTTACCAGCAGTTCGGCAAATGACTGCATCACTGTGTAAATAACTAACCCACCAATAAAATAGAGAAAAATAACACTGGGCCCCATCTGGCTGATGAGATATCCTGAACCAAGGTAATAACTGGAACCAATGATACCCCCGATCGCAATAAGACTTGCCATCCAGGGTCTTATCCCTCGGTTCAGCCCCACTCTCCTGCCTGCAGGAGGTACTGGATTTTCTATAGTAGTATGTGCACAATCGCACTGACCTTCACAAGAGTGTGAATTCTCACCACTATGCGAAGGCACTACCATCTCTCCATTGATAATTTCTCGTGATATTACATAGATTTAGCAAAAATCCTTTCATAATCGTCCTCGTATATCCTCTCGGAGTGTAATTA
>NZ_DATMYY010000233.1:0-2085 GCF_035560735.1 Methanospirillum sp. | reverse complement strand
GAGTTCCTCGTTGGCACCCTGCAGGTTTGCATATGCTTCTACTAACTCATTTTCAGCAGTTTTTCGGGCAGTTATTTCTTCAATGGTGCCTTCGAACCAGACATCATCTCCTTCCTGAACCAGCCGGGCATAAAGTGAGATCCATATCTTCTTTGAATCCTTGCGATACATCTCAACTTCATACCCTTCAATTGATCCTTTTTCAAGTAATGTCCTGACAAATTCGGTGCGTTTTTCAGGATTCACATAAACCTGGTCACCAATATTGATCACTTCATTAATCATCTGTTCAGGGGATTCATATCCAAAGATCCTGGCAAATGCCGGGTTAAGGGCACGGTTTTTTCCCTCGGGGGTAGTCTGGAATATTCCAAGTGCCGAATTGTCAAAGATGTTTCTGAATTCGCGTTCGCTCTTTTTGAGTGCCTGCTGGGCTGAATATAGTTCGGTGATATCCCTTCCGATTACAACAAGTGCCTTTCTGCTGCCGTCTTCATGGAAAGTTGGCACCTTAATGATGTCAAAGACCCTGTCCGGTCCATAAGGACGTGGGATACTTTCAATTCCCCTGATACTGGTTCCTGCCTGCCATGCCTTTTCATCCGAATCCTGACAGGCCAGAAATGCATCCCGGTAGAACGAGTTACATTCTGCGAGTTCCCGATCAGTTTTATTTTTATATTGGACATCTTGGAGCTGGAATAACTCAATATCAAAATCATTTGCTTCAATCCACCTTCCCTGGGCATCTTTGAAGCAGACGATATCGGGCATGGCATTGATAAGGGTTCGAAGCCGTGACTCATTCTCACGTATTACTTCTTCAGTCTGTTTTCGTTCGGTTATATCCCGGTTGCTTACCCGCCTGCCGATATACGCTCCATGTGATCCAAACACCGGGATACTGATGTGTTCAATCCATCTGGTATTGCCGTTGCGATTGATAATCCTAAATTCAATTCTGTCGCTGGTCTTTTTATCTTCATTTTTCTGCATGTGATTCTGCCAGATCTTCTTATCATCAGGGTGAATTATTTCTGTGATAAGAGAGCGGTTTTGAACAAATTCAGTGTTTTGGTACCCGGTGATGGTAAGGGCAGTCGGGGAGCAGTAGATGATCTGTTTGTCCGGATTTTCCCAGTATTCCCAGTCTGCAGTGTAATCTGTGATATACTGGTATATATCCACGAAATTGCGCAGTTCAAGTTCAGAAAGGAACTGATCTGTAATATCCCTGATTGTTGCAATGGCACCAGTTACCTGCATTTCTGTTGAATAAAGAGGGCCAGCATGAATACGCAGATAGCGTTCACCGTTTGGGAGATGAAAATAGTTTTCAGCTATAATCTGATCGCCTTCATGCCTGAACTCAAGGTACTCGTCTGCAACTCCCGGGATATCATCAAGTATCAGATCAATAATCTGGGGTTTTTCTAAGCCCATGAACGGGATGGAGTAAGCATATCCTGATAGGCCGATAATGTCTTTCCCTGAAACACCTGTGAATTTTTCAATGGCACGGTTCCATGCAGTGACACGATGATCTTTATCGATGGCGAAGGTAGGATCAGGAAGGGCGGAGATCATCTCCGAGAGCTGGAGTCTTGAGGTTTTGAGTGCGTCGATTGCCTCTCTTCGTTCAATGGCACTTCTGATTTTATGGCTTAATTCGGCGAATTCTGATTTTGGTTCTCCTCCTTTTTGTAGATAAAAATCAGCCCCACTATTGAGAGCTTCAATAACTACATCTTCCCGTCCCCTTCCGGTGAATATGATAAAAGGTATGTTATTTCCAGATTCTCTGATCTTTCGGAGCAACTCAATTCCATTGAGTGCAGGCATCTCGTAATCAGAGACAATAGCATGATATGAACCTGAAAATATTCTCTCGATCGCGTCATTAGGGGAAGGTATGATATCTACTGAAAAGTCACTGGAACGCTCCAGAAAAAGTTTTCCTATTGTCAGCAGATCCTCATCATCGTCAACATAGAGGATCTGATATTTATCAGGTATCATTGTCTCTCATTAGTGAATATCGACCGGATAATCTAGAGATAGTTCTGGTATTGTAAAAGTGTATGC
>NZ_DATMYY010000232.1:0-3955 GCF_035560735.1 Methanospirillum sp. | reverse complement strand
GTTCCATGCCCTCCGAAAGAGCCTCATCTACACTCTTCATGATGAGATAATTTGTGATCCCTGAAAGAATCATGAAACAGGTTTCCGGGTATTGATCAGATAAATTCGAAAAACTTATGTTGACTCGTGATTATGATACTCATAGGCATGGACTTAATTTATCGGGTGGTTCTATGCAATGAGAGACCTTGTCTCATGCAAAAATTTCCACGTTATGATAATTATTCCTGGGGTAATGTAGTCTCTAAAATATGTGCAGGTCAGGAAACCTGATGGAGTTAATATGAGTAGAATTTCTGTAATTTTTATTCTGGCACTTGTTCTGGCAATTTCATCAATGAGCGTATATGGTGAAGAACCAGGATTTACCTCGCATCAACAATTCGTGTCCCAAAATGTGGGTTCTAATCCTGTTGATTTTTCTGGTGCTCCTACATCTGGAAGAGCGCCGCTCATGGTCATGTTCTCAGATCTTTCAAAAGGGAATCCATCGGGATGGTCATGGGATTTTGGTGACGGTTATTCATCTGGCGGTGAAGACCCGGTTCACACCTATGCAAATGGTGGGGTGTACACTGTACGGTTGACTGTACAATATCCTGATGGGAGTAGTAAGACCCAGGTGAAAGAGAGATACATTCAGGTTAATCCGCTCCCACTGGATGCAAACTTTAGTGCTGTTCCACAATCAGGCAAGGCTCCTCTTACTGTGCAGTTCTCGGATCTCTCAACCGGGGCTATGGTCTGGCTCTGGGACTTTGGAGATGGTACACCAGCAAGTTCGGCTCCTGATCCCTCGCATACCTACACCGGGCCAGGCACCTACTTTGCCACACTCAAAGTAAGTAATGAACAGGGAGAGAGTAAAAGCCGCAAAATGGATATTCAGGTTTTTGCATCTGAACCGCTATCTGCAGAATTTGTTGGTACACCGAGATCAGGAGCAGCTCCTCTCAGTGTCCAGTTTGCAGATAAGTCCAGCGGTGAGATCAGTTCCCGGATCTGGGATTTTGGTGATGGAACAAGAGACTCTGTTGAAAGCCCTGCTCATACATACGTCCATGAAGGAACCTATCCTGTATCGCTGACAATACGGGACAGTCGAGGGAACACGGATACTGAAGAGAAATTGCAGTATATATCTGTTCGTAATGAATCTCCCCTTGTAGATTCTATCCCAATATCGGCAGGCTGGAATTTTGTTTCAGTTCCTAAAAATCTGGCCCCAGGCAAGGATACTGCCCAGATATTTGAGCATATTGATGTTGCCGGGCATAGTGCACTCCTGTATGAACCATCTCAAGGATGGGTTCCTCTTCTTCGGACAACTCAAATAAAGCCGTTTATGGCAGTCTGGATATATTCGGCAAAAGCTGATTCGGTTCCGCTCTCCTATGATATAACTTCGCAAAAGATACAACCCCGGATGCTCTCACAGGGATGGAACGCAATAGGGTTTTCCGGGATCTGGTCAGTTGAAGCACGAAAAGCACTCTCATCCGTAGATGGATGGCAGGACTGCCTGGGTTTCAATGCTGCACTGCAGCGATATGGAAGTATGATTGTAAAAGGGGTAAATGATCAGACACCAGTCCAGCCGTTTAGCGGGTACTGGATTTATATGTCAAAACCTGGGATCATTTCAGAAATTCAAACCTAATCCCACTTTTTATTGATAAGAACTGGTTCCAGGATTCCAAAAAAGTGTAGACTTTTTTTTGAGGTTGAGTTAGCCGCGATTTATTCTCATTATCAGGTCTCCGACTCTGCTATTCATGGCTCTATATGAGTAGACTACGGAGATAAGAGATCTGCATACCTTCGGACTCCTTCTTTAAAGAACAGCCTTACGTATTCTATCCGGTGGATCAGGCAAAAAAGAAAAAGAAAGATTGTACCCGGTTTAACGGGCTGGCATAAGGAGAGATCTCTCTCCGGCCGGAACGAACTCGCGGATTGCACCCTTTGCGAACTCCTTGCGTGGCTCGCTGAAGTCGAAGACCAGGGATGGGTCTGCGAAGGTGATCTTGATCAGTGGGGAGAGACAGAATCCGTCGCCACGTCCGTAGTGTGAGGAAGCGACGATTGCTGCGTATTCTCCCTGGTGACCCACGTTCATTGCGTAGTTCGGGTAGTTTGGTCCACGGAACTCGCCGATACAGCCTTCGTCTGGCCGGACGGAGAGTGAGTTGGTGGAACCGCACTGGTCCTGCAAGTCGTATCCGAAGAAACCGAGACGTGACCAGCCTTCCTTGTGCAGAAGCATGGACAGGTACCAGCCGTTCAGACCAGCGTTGGAGTTTGCAGTTGCGATTGCGGTAGAGATACCGGATGCTGCTGCAAGGACTGCTGCACGCTGGGAACCACCGAAGTGGTCTTCCATTGCGGTTGGGAACTGTTCGTACTGTTCCATACCGTTGAGGGTGACCTCGGTTGCAATGTCGTTGACGATCTCCTGGGTTGGCTTGATCTTGTTGTCTGGGCTTGGGGCCTTGTAGTCAACCTTGTATTTGTCCTTGATGTAGTCCATACCGTAGTAGCAGTACTCATCAAGGATGTTGTCGGTGTATGCTGCGGTTGCATACTGAGTGAATCCGACACCACCGGACATGTATGATCCGAGCCAGATCTGGTCAAAGAGCATTGCTCCTGCACCGACAACCTCAAGGGTTGATTTGCAGGGGTCGTTCGGGTACTTCCGGTTTGCCTGGATCATATCACCGAAGTGACCGAAGAGGATACCACCGGGCTCGTTTGGACCACGTGCACGACGTGCTGGCAGGTGGCTACCCATCTGGATAACACCGGCGTGCTTTGCTGCGTAGGAGAGGTCAGCGACTGCTGCTTCACCGGCGCACATGCGGTATGCGGTGATGAAGGACATACCGATCTGCATTGCAGACCAGCGGCTGGTGGTTCCACCATCACAAGTACGGGAGACGATGGTTGGGATGTGGATTGCCTGCCAGAGTGACTTGCCGACTGCTGCCTTGAGTTCCTCTGCCTGCTTTGCCGGGAAGAGCTTGTCGACATCAAGGACGAACTGCTTCTCGAGCTGGTCTGCAAGTTCGGAGTCACCAGTGAAGACCTTACAGTAACAGTCATCGACAACACTTGGGTGTGTCTCGACCATGTGTTCCTGAACCACTGCTGCGCCTGGCATTGCGTGGTTAAGGATGTGGAGGTACTCGTTGATGGTTTCAGGGGTGATTTCCTTGCCGAGACGCTTCTGCAGGGTGTTGTGGGCGAGATCCATTGAGACGATGATAGTCCGGCGGATATCATCCCACATCTGCTGCATTGCTGGGTTGTTGACGAAGTGTAGGTCGTCACCCTCTACGAAGGTTCCGGTTCCGGAGACCTCGTAGGTCATGAGCTGACGCTGACCCATTGGCAGACCACCGAGGTGGCAGCGGTAAGGGTCGTACATGGAGATTCCACGGCGGAGCTCGGCCTTCTTGCTGGCTGCAATGAATTCCTGCTTACGTGGGGACTGCTTCAGGTCACCCCAGTTGTAGTACTGACCGGTAGTTGACTGGACATCACCCGCGAATTTTGTTTTCAGAGCCTTGAGGAAAAGTTTCTGTGCTCTCTCAATTTTTGCCATATTTTTTGCCTCCTTACTCAACCGGCATGAAGCCGTACTTGGTCCTCAGGGAGTGAATGCGCTGAACGTATTCGACATACTCTTTGTCGTCGCGGAATGCAGATCCGACGAGTGAGTGGAACATCGTGGTGTTTGCCTTGAGCCATGCCTCGTCCATTGGCTTACCGACTGCGACTTTCTTGTCGAGTGGTACACCAATCTGGTCCTTGACGTATTTTACTACGCCGCCATCGAGAACACACCGCTGAAGCATGTCGAACATCATACCGTCTTCTGCGAGACGGAGGGAGTGTCCATGCACAGTTGCGCCACGAATTCCGACACGTGCTGGGTCGAAGAGGTTTGTGT
>NZ_DATMYY010000231.1:0-2014 GCF_035560735.1 Methanospirillum sp. | reverse complement strand
ATAATTGGGTGGTTACATGAAGTTTTGAGGGAAAAATCTTCAACTGTCAAATACAGTTACCCGATGAAATTCGAGTAAAATCTGATCATGATAGTGGATCAGCTCATTGAGTCCCGGAAGTCAAAGTGGCAAAGTTAGGTTCTAAAAGGATGAGTGAAAATATGAAGAGAGATAATCGCTTTGTTTCACCACCTGGAACGTTAGAATTTACCGGGAAAAAGAAAGTTGTTACTAATGAGGATATTAAAACCGCTCACCAGACCTTTGATTCAATCTCCAAAGAATTGAACTTAACTCATATAGACAATACAGAACTTGAACTAATCAGAGCAAGAAAGAAACAGCAATCCGGGTCACCTGCTACCGCTCAACATAAGTTTCAATACCTCTTTTTATCCCATACTCATTTGTGACTCCCTGGTTCTGACGAATTCAGAAAAACCAAAACACTCCACCCCGGTCTCAAGCCACAACCTAACCAATCTCTAAAAAAAAGTATACCCGGAATGTGTGAAAAAATCGGGAAATTATATCCCACCATCACCACCGGATCCATCTCACAAGACCACTCACATGACTCAAATGATCCATGGACACCCCGGCCAGAACCATCGGGTCTACCCGGATCTCTCCATCCTCTTCAGTAATAGACTCTGCAACGATCCCGGCAAACTCAAGTGAAACCTCTGCCAGTGAGAGATACTGCCGGTATACGAGATATGCTGCTGCCCCGTTTATGACAGCAAACCCACATCCGATACCGGCAATCAGTTCAGCAATCACAGTCTCCCCCCGTACCTGATCATATCCTGAACCGACATATTCCCTGATACAAACCCCCGGCTGCCAAGAGAACGATTACTCTCACTCTGCGAACCCAGAACCAGGAGTCCGGTTCCGTTCGCTGATGTCTGCCCGGACAGCCCATTGCCAACCTGCCGAACAGTGTCAACCTCACCCTTGATGATACCTGATGAATACACTGAAACCTTTCCATCATTCAGATCATCCGGACTGCGAAGCAGAGCACAGACCCGGTTCAGATCAGAACCCTTCCAGATTGCAGAAGCAAAATCACTAAACAGCATAGGACCGGCTGACCTGACTATAAGGTCTGACTCAGTCTCATCACTACCGGAAACTGACCGGTGAACCTCTGCCTTATCTGATGCCATCACCCTGGATGCAAACGAACCATTCTCATCTGATCCTGCAGATGCAAGCATAACAGATCCATCAGTACTGATAGTTGTTGCAAGATAATCAGCACCGGCAAGCCCTGAAATGACAAGACAGATCAGAGCAATAGCTAGATATTCTCCTTTCATACTCCCCCCGGATATGAAAAAAGAAGAGATCATGCCAGGATGGCAACCGTATCAGCCCAGGTCTCAAGACCGGTCCTGATAGCATCGTTCTCGTAACTTGAGAGCGTGACACTGTCCCTCTTGAATGTCACAGAGTAGAGTTCTCCGTTGTTGTGATGTGCCTTGATAGTGCAACTGAACGAGTCTTCTGATGAATCACGGGATGCTGACACACCGGTGCCCATTCCACTGGTGATCGCAGCATTCCCGGTGATCTGAGTCACTGCGGTATTGACAGCTGCCATAGACGGTCCCCGTACCGGAATGGATCCAACTGTCTTTGCCTCAACATTCTCATAGACAATGGTTGCAGCATATGCTTCCTTTGTCTTCTCAACTGCCGGCTTTGCAACACCTGCAGATTCGTACGCTGTGCATCCCCATGGATTGTTTTCAATAATATCCTGGATCAGTGCACTGAACGCGGCATAATCTGCGATTGGCGTGGCAAGTTTTCGAGCTGCTGATTTTACAACACTTTTCTGTGTGAAATCCCCCATTGTTTTCCCCCATGTCGCCTGACAAGCGACACTATGTGGTATGTCGTATATATATGAATTTTTTCAGGTGGGGTCGAAATAGCACATATATCAGTGTCCGTTTAAAGATCCAGGCTCTGATAAGAGCACTACTGCTGCAATCTATAT
>NZ_DATMYY010000230.1:0-3808 GCF_035560735.1 Methanospirillum sp. | reverse complement strand
ATGGAAATCAGAGTATTCCTTTTGTACTTGGTATGCTGCCATTTGGATCAGTAATCCGGGTAGCTTCGTGAAGAGTTATACCACATGCTTTGAAGAACGCTTCACATAGATGATGATCTGATCTACCTGAACCTTCCAGATGCAACGTAATGCGTGCTGATGATGCAAGGGTAGTAAAGAAGTGTTCTATTAGATATGGTTCCAGCACTCCTTCTATTGGACCACTAAATACTCCTGAAAATACACAGTACGGCCTACCACTGATATCAGTTGTGACCATCACCCTTGCTTCATCCATCGGGATAATAGCATGAGCAAATCTTCTAATGCCCCTGCCTTCTCCAATAGCTTCTCTTAAGGTTGATCCAAGGACTATGGCTATGTCTTCAACAGTATGATGAGGTCCGACATTAAGATCTCCCTCTGACCTGATTGTAAGATCAAACCTTCCATGCCGACCAAATGATTCGAGCATATGATCAAAAAATGGTATCCCGGTTTCTATCTGGCAAATCCCTTTGCCGTCAAGATTGAGATTAATTTTTATCTTTGTCTCTTTGGTCTCACGTGAAATTGATCCTGTCCTCATGATGATGCCCTGAGTGCCTCTTCAAGCGAAATCTTTCCGGAGTAGAGTCCAGATCCAAGGACTATACCTGCTGCACCACACTCCCTTAATGTGGTAACATCTGAAGGTTTTGTAATCCCTCCGGCGACAATGATCGGGACTGTTACTCTATTGGTAAGCAGTCTCACCGGTTCTGCCTCCACTCCTTTACATAGCCCCTCCACATTTACATTGGTATAGAGGAGTGACCCTGCCCCTTTTGTGATAAAGAGTTCAGCCCATTTGAGGTAATCTCCAGCAGGCCGTTCCCAACCGTTTACAACGATCTGCCCTTGTCTGGCATCTACTCCTGCCATTATTCGGTCATGACCATACTCGTCAGAAAGGGTGGTGAGACAATCAGGATTGTTCACTGCAAAGGTGCTAATGATAATTCTGTCGACTCCGGTGTCGAGCCAGGATCGGGCATCATCGAGTGAGCGGATTCCACCGCCAAGTTGTATTTCGACCCCTGTTTCCTCGATTACACTTTTAATCTTTTCTGCATTAACTTCAGAAGAGCCAAATGCCCCGTCCAGGTTTACAATATGTAGAGCTTCTGCTCCTTTAGAGATCCAGGACTTTGCAAACGTAAGTGGATCTCCATATCTTGTTGCAGAATCCTTCTTACCCTGGACCAACTGTACACAGTTTCCTCCAAGGATATCTACCGCTGGAAATACCTTCATGATTAATGGATCAATCGCTCTATTGACATGACAAGGATGTCTCTGGCACCAGCTTGTTTGACCTTATTGATTAGTTGGTATACTTTTTCTTCATCCACTACAACATGGACTGCTACCATATCCGGACGTGATGCTACTTCCATCACTGTCGGACCACTTAAACCTGGAATGATATCTCGGATCTGATCAAGGCCTGTTCTCTCCACATTCATCATCAGGTAACATTTGCCTCTTGCATTGATGACGCTTTCAAGAGCAAGATGTACCTCATCTATTTTTTCTTTTTTGGATGAACAGGATTGTTTGTTTGCAATTAGGAATGTACTGGTTTCAAGTACCTTGTCGATAACTTCGAGGCGGTTCTGTCGAAGTGTGGTTCCTGAACTCGAGAGATCAACGATAGCATCAGATATACCAAGATGAGGTGTTGCTTCACAAGCGCCCCCTACAGGCACTATGATCGGTTTAACTCCATTCTGTTTAAAAAATTTCCTGGTAATCGCTGGGAATTCAGTAGATACACGTTTTCCCTCAAGATCAGTCACCGTTTTATACGTAGACTTTTCTGGAACTGCAAGAACAACTGTGGCTCTCCCAAAGCCCAGGTTCAGCAGTTCTATTATATCAGACCCACGTTCAACTACCATATCATGGCCGGTGATCCCAAGATCAGCTACTCCGGTTGCGACATATTCAGGAATATCAATTGGTCTTGCGTACAGTATCTCTACGTGTGGATCTCTGGTTTTGACAATTAGTGAACGATCACTGGTTTCTACGATACCTAGACCCGATTTTTCGATAAGATCACGGATAGGCTCAGCTATCCGCCCTTTATTAGGTATGGCCAGACGAATAGCATGGCTTATTATCTGATTATCCTTGTCGCTAGACACGAGGGTTGTATCCATTAGAAAGTCTTTAATTCGCCCTTGATCACGCGTTCAGTGATTGAGGTGATGTTTTCAAGACCATAATCGATGATCTCATACACGTCCTTCTCGATGTCATTAAGGGTGATTCCTGTCTCTGGGATGATTTGCACACTCGCGATAAGAGGCTGGTCAATTGGCATTCCAATCTGTGAGAGAAGCCTGACCTGAATTTCTGATAAACCATCGACCTTCTTCACACATTCATGAGCGAGATCACTTGAGAGAAGGTTGTAAATCTTTCCAATATGGTTGATTGGATTCTTTCCTGATGTTGCTTCCATGCTCATCGGACGGTGAGGGGTAATAAGTCCGTTAGCTCTGTTTCCACGACCAACAGATCCATCATCACCCATCTCTGCTGATGTTCCGGTTACTGTCAGGAATAAACTGCATTCTTTGTCACAATCTGCTGTGTTTATAGAGACTTCGACAGATCTTTTGGTGCACTGTTTTGCAATTCTCGTGGCCTCTTCCTGGAGTTTTGACCGGTAGTCTACATACTCAGATAGCGACGATATATAACGGTCAACCATTGCACAACATAGAGTGAGTTTAATTGCATCACCTTGACGCAGACCCATGATTTTAATATCCTGACCATATGCAGGGTATTTTGGCCTGAGGGTGTTGTCAATATATGACGATATCTCGCGGACACAGGTTTCTATCTCTGAGAATGGTGCAAACGATACGCCAAATGAGGTATCATTTGCTCTTGGAATAGTCCCGTCTTCGGGTTTGAACACGTCACGCAGATCAGTAGATCCGGTTCCAAGACGGACATCCATTGTTACATCCCGGTCAAAGTCTAGTTCTGGGAGAATTGTACGCAGGTAATCCTTTGCCGCTTTAAGTGCAATAGGTTCTGCAGGAATCTTCTCACCGTTGAACTCTTTTGTTGCACGACCGTCCAGGAGGATGAAGATCGGTTTTAATATTTTACCGCCACCAAAGGCAGGCTGTGATTCACCGGCAACGATTTCTCCCTGGTCAGTATTGTGGTGGAGAACACCACCTACCTGATCGATGTAATTTCTGCAGAGAGCCTGGCTTATCGATTCAGCAATCCCATCTGCAATACTGTCCGGGTGGCCGAGGCATTTTCGTTCTACCAGTTCGATTTGTTGTTGTTCAAGAGGGGTCTGATTTAATATGTCTATTGCAATGTTTCGTTTCATGTCAAACCTCTGATTTTGTAAACGATATGACCGCTTACCAGTACAGAATAGAGTACTCATTCGTGTTCAGGGAAATAATAGATTCACCTCAGGCAATGAAGGGAGAACTCAAGTTTAAGGATCTTTGTCAAAAGGCGCGAAGGCCTAATGTAAGATCAATAAAATTCTTTTAGAATGTGTAGACCGCAGGAGGGTTCTTTATTCCCCAAAAATGTGATAATTATTGAAGTTTGAGTATTTCTGCAGGAAGTGAAAGTTCAAATCGTGTAAACTTTCCAGGAATCCCGGTTTCAGATATTTTTATCCCAAATACTGCGAGTTCTTGTTCTGCCAGAAACAAACCGAATCCATCACCAGATCCAAATCCGAGTTCAAAAATTCTCTTTTTCTGTTCAGAAG
>NZ_DATMYY010000229.1:0-2701 GCF_035560735.1 Methanospirillum sp. | reverse complement strand
GACCTCGTCCTTACCAAGGACGCGCTCTACCGGCTGAGCCACTGAGGCTTGTGCCTTTACATATACTCATAGTGTACATATAAATTTAACGCAGCCACAGGTAGCCTTCGAATGGTCATTTAAATATGAACTGGTGAGGGTTTGAGATGGAGGTCCATCTGCGGATATGGTATCTCAATTCCTGCAACCTTGAAAGCAGTGTAGATCTCTGTGTTGAGGTAATCCCTGACCTCAAACGTTTTGTCATACATCCCGGTCCAGACAAGGAGTTGAAACATCAGCGCAGACTCACCAAACTCAATAAAATAAACTTCAGGAGAAGGAGTTGAAAGAACGAACCCGGACTCAATTCCCTTTATCGAAACTGTCTTCAAAATATTCTTCACCTGATTAATATCAGAATCATATCCTGCCCCTACAGAGATTCTGACTTTCAGGGTGATGTCAGGAAGGGCAAAGTTTGTCAGCATATTCTCAGTCAGAATCTTGTTTGGAACAGTCACCAGCTGACTATCCAGGGTTTTGATCCTTGTACTCCGTGGCCCGACAGATATGACATCGCCAATGACCCCTTGTATTTCAATCCGGTCACCCTCCCGGAACGGCTGATCTGCTGCAATCATCGCTCCTGAAAAAAAGTTCCCAAACGTATCCTGGGCAGCGAGACCCACTACAATACCCACGAGACCCCCGGTAGCAAGTAGTGGAGTGATGTCTATCTTGAGTACGGAGAGGATCATAAAAAATGCCCCGATACCTATGACATACCCATATACACTCTGGAGAAAGTGAACCAGTTTATCGTCGAAATCCGAATCAGTTAGTGCAGCAATCTTTTTCCCATACAGATCCAGGAAATTTCGGACAAAGAACGCAATAATTAAACTTCCCAGGATGATGTACAAAACCTGGGCATATGTGCTCTCCATGACCTGATGGGCAAGATCAGGAAGGTCGGCGATATACCTGAGAGCCAGAAATATGGTTACCGTTAAAATGGCAATGACAGCGGGGATTCCGAGCGCTGATATGATAACCCGGCTGATACCCTTCTCTGATCCTTCCAGATGTGAACGTATTTTCGAGCCTGCGAAATAGAGTATCACAGCGAGAACACAACCGGCTACAATTACCAAGGCAGCAGGGATGTTTCCAAAGGGCATACGATCAGGTTTATGCTCAACGGTCTTATATATACAGGATTATGGCTCACGATAACCCGATTGCACAGAAACTTGCGGAGCTGACAGATCGTCCGATGACATTCATGCATGTCTGCGGAACGCATGAAGCTGCCATTGCAAAAAACGGGATCCGGAGCATGCTCCCCGGCAATCTGAAGATCGTGATGGGCCCCGGCTGTCCGGTATGCATCACTCCTCAGGGTGAGATCGATGCAGCTCTCGAACTCGCCGCAAAAGGATGTATCATCGCAACATACGGTGATCTCCTCAGGGTTCCCGGCTCAGAAGGGACGCTTGAGAGTTGTGGCGGAGATGTAAGGGTTGTTCAGGGAGTTCACAAAGCCATTGAGATAGCACAAAAGACAGACAAAGAGGTTGTTTTTGTTTCAGTAGGGTTTGAAACAACTGCACCCACAGTGGCAGCCATGCTTCTGATAAAACCTCCAGCCAATTTTTCCATACTCTCTTTTCACCGGATTGTACCACCGGCAATGCAATGGCTCCTTTCTCAGGGTGAAGCACGCCTTGACGGATTTATGCTGCCGGGGCATGTACTGACTGTTGCAGGCATTGATGAATACAGGCAGTTTCAGGTTCCTCAGGTTGTTGCCGGGTTTGAAGCCGATGATATTTTACTCGGGCTCTGTATGCTTGCCCAGCAGGTCAGGGATGGGACCGGGTTTGTAGAGAATGCATACCCGAGAGCGGTAAAAGAAGAAGGAAACCCCAAGGCAAAGGCGATCATGGATCAGGTCTTTGAAGTATGTGATGTGGAATGGAGAGGATTCCCCGTCATTCCAAAATCGGGACTTAAACTTAGGGATGAGTTCTCACAATACGATGCACAAAAGAAGTTCAATATTGTATATAAAAAGGTCAGCAAAAATTCAGCCTGTATCTGTGATAAGGTACTGAGAGGAATCGCAGATCCATCTGACTGTAAATTATTCGGGAAAGTGTGCACTCCCCGGACTCCGGTTGGACCCTGCATGGTCTCTCACGAAGGAGCATGCAAGATCTGGCATTCGTACCCGACTCATAAGTAATGGGTTACCCATTCCCTTTATTTGCTCGAAGATCTAATAAAGTAAGGCTGCCCCGGTAGGGTAGAGGATATCCTAGAAGCCTCCGGAGCTTTTGACCTGGGTTCAAGTCCCAGCCGGGGCGTCCTGCGAGTTACGCTAACGCTCTTTCTTATTTCACTCTTTTTTCACAGAGATGGTGTATAGCATAATAGATGATACGCAATAGAGGAACTATCATCAACCAAAAAAAGATCTGTCAACCTCGTTAAAATGTGGGCCATCTTTGTGAGATGAACCCACTATAGGGATGTAGTGATTAAAAGAGACTAGATTTGAGTCTAGTCTTCCTGGTTGTAGTGAGAAATTTATGAAGTGTGCTCCGCGGTTTTGTCGCTCAATCTGCAGTAACTTTACTGAGGTGCTAACACCTCAGGTTTTTTTCGACCCTGCAATATGAATACTTATGCCCAAATTCAATCCAAATTATGCCAG
>NZ_DATMYY010000228.1:0-2119 GCF_035560735.1 Methanospirillum sp. | reverse complement strand
TAATTACAGTATCGCCCTTGCTGTAATATTTGGATGTATTGTTTGTGTTATGTATTATCTCGGCTTTTTATCAGAATGGATTCCTGGTATGAGTCTTGAAGCATTCATCAGCCTTTTGATAATTGCTACACTAACCCCTGTTTCACTGGCATACGAAGGAAGAAGCTGGTTTGTAAATAATGTGGAAAGTCATACTCCTGAATTTCTCAGACAGCTTGTTGACATGAAAGATGTCGGAGTTACTCTACAGACTGCAATAGGACTTATTTCAAATTCCAAGTTAGGTGTGCTTTCTCAGGAACTGGTGATGACTTCAGAAGATATCAGGAGGGGATCGACTACAATTAACGCTCTTGTCCGTATGGAAGATAGAATTGGTCTTGTCTCTGTTAAGCGGGCAATGTCCCTTCTTGTAAAAGCAAGTGAAGTGACTGATTATATCAAAGATGTCCTCATCATCGCCATCAATGACTTTGAACATTATCTGAAACTGAAAAAAGACCGGTTCAATATCGCGATAACCTATGTTATGATCGTGTATCTTGCAGTTGGAATCTACATGTACACCGCATATTCACTCAACGTATCGTTTATTTCATCGTTCAACTCCTTCAACATCACCTTCGATACCGCATCAAACCTTACCGATATGTTCAGAATCGGCCTTGTGCTCGGATTCTTCTCAGGGCTAATGGCTGGTCAGCTCTCAGCAAATAGTATTCTTGCCGGGCTCAAACACGCTATCCTTCTCGTGCTCGGATGTTTTATTCTGTTTATGTATGTAATTCCATACCAGATGGATCTTCTTCATGCTGCAGCGGCAGCAGCTGCTGCAAATGCAACAGCGGGTGCCAGATAATGCAACGCGATCCGGCTGTGTCTGCAGTAATTGGTGAGGTTCTGATGATCTCGCTTGTATTGATTCTGGTACCTATGGTAACCGTATTCCTGTTGAATCAGATGCCAGAGGACAGAATTCCTTCTGTGTCAATAAAGATGGGATCTGTAAGTTCTTCCGGGGAGGTTTATCTTTATCATAAAGGAGGAGACTGGATCAGGAAAGAACAGATACATGTTATTGTTGATGGAATAGAAAAAAGTACCTGGGAAATCCCGAATCAGACATTTGATCTTGGGGATATTCTCTCTCTTAAGGATGTTACATCTGGAAACCGGATAAATCTTGTAGTTCATAATGCAGTTGTTTTCAGTGGGGTGGCAGGTTCGTGAAGGATAACGCTGTTTCTCCGGTGATCGCCTTCATGCTGCTTCTTATGATTATTGTGTCGTTCATCTCGGTCCTGAATGCATATTATATTCCATCACTGAAGCAACAGGCAGAGGTTCAGCATCTCCACTCCGTTGAAGAGAGTTTCTCAAAAATGTCATCTGATATCCTTCAGGTGTTGTCATTCAGGCAGAATATGACGATGAAAGAGCCGGTAGAACTCGGTGGAGGAGATATTTTATTGTCTTCTCTGCGTTCTTCCGGATACCTGGAAGTGAACACAAGTTTAAGAGATACATCGCCCTCTCATATCGACATTTCATTGAACTCAAAACCGGTAATGGAATCTCATGTGAATAGTTCCAAGATACTATACCGACCGGTTGGAAATTTCTGGGTTAATCAGGGGTATGAATGGGAGGATGGTGTGCTGAATGTGACGAAAGGAAACCGAAAGACATATCTTGAATACACCGATGATACTGGAAAGATCCCCGGAGAGGAAAAGGAGAGATATTACAAGATGTATGCTCCTCGCATAGATCTGAAAACAACACCCCCGACAATCAGGATCGATCTTGTGCAGATTGAAGATATCGGGAGAAACAGATCTATGAGCAGTAATGGAGCCGCTACCATCTGGATAGAGATGAAAGAGTCTTATCAGAACACTATCTCATTAAAACCAACTGACAAGCTCACCTTTACATTCTCCGGGACAGATGAAGACGCCATCGGGTTAAAATCAGGAGTGAATAAGACTTTTTCTCAATGGTCGAATAATAATCAGTCAATCTGGGAGAGCGATAATTACACCCTGAATATCGTTGAGAACAATCAGAAGGAGTACCCAAATCTCACTATTACCTTATGGAATATGTCATTTATTAT
>NZ_DATMYY010000227.1:0-4289 GCF_035560735.1 Methanospirillum sp. | reverse complement strand
ACTCTCTACTCCGAAAAATAAAGTTTTTTCGTTTTATTCAGACCGACACCACAACCGGAACAGCATCCATCATAACAATTATCTCATGACCTTTTTCAACTGATGATGCCCAGATTCCCCAGGAATCATCCACCATTTCTGCATATCCCAGTGTGAGTATGCTGTGGTCTGATCCATCAAACATGGGAACCCATACAAAACCTCCTCCATTTTCTGCTACAGCAATAAGAAGACTGGTAGTACTAACACCATTCTGATCGGTGTCAGCCGTGCTGTTTGAGTCAAATGTATGAAGAAGCATATCTGATGCTGAAGAGTACGAGTCAGCCTCAATATTTGCCTCAGCCTCTTCCCTTTTGAGATCTTTTGCATGGAGAACAGCGGCATGAACACTCTCTTTCATCCGTTCCGGATCACCAGAGAAGATGGGAGAGACCATTCCATCAACTGGTGTTACTGCTGAAATGATGATGCCACTGATTGCGGGCCTAACATAAAGAAGTGATACTGGTTTGTCCCCTATTGTCAGGTTTGTGGCATACAAACTCCCACCACCCATCTTTGCCAGAGATGATACCAGGAGGCCGGTAGACACAGGATTCGAATTCTGCGAAAGGTTGAGCCCCACCAGTTCAGGGTTTGCTGCATCTGCAAGAACAGTACCGTTCAAATCCAGAGCCAGGACATACTTGGTATCACTGGAAAACCCGCTTGAAGGATTATTGAAGTCAGTAAGTGCCTGTGTTCTTCCATGAATCGAGAGATATGCTGCTGCGTCATCTGACAGTGTAATTAATCCAGGTGTAAGATTCTGTGCTGTATATGGATTAAGGGATACCGAGAGTTGACTTGTCGTTCCCTCCTGCACAGTTGTTGTTGTTGTAACTGGTTCGTATCCCGGATATGTGAGTATAAGAGTATGTGTACCGCCGGGAATATTCTGAAGAGTCATGGGTGTTATCCCCTGTGGACGTGAATCCAGTATCACCGAGGCACCAGATGGTGTGGATGTTAATGCGATAGATCCGGTGTGGACTGTTGTTCCTTTGGGCGTGAGAGTTCCATAGATGGAAGTTTCTCTCCCTGCGACAACATCTACGATACCTATCCAGTCAAGATATCCTGGAATTGAGACTCTGACATTGTAACTGCCAGGGTTAATTCCGTGGATGCGTACCGGAGTGACTCCATGAAAATCTCCATCAAGAGTGACTACTCCGCCACTTGGATATGATCGGATGGACAGTGTCCCGGTTGGCGGGAAGTACCTGGGCAGGGCAACCTCAACCTTGCTCTCTTTTCCTGAACTGATTTCAATGGTCTGTGTCACCGGCTGGTACCCGAACTTCGCAAGCTGCATAGTATATGTCCCGGTCGGGATGGCGTCATAGTGTGCGGGAGTGATACCATAGACCACACCATTCAAAATGATCGCGGCCCCCCACGGATACGTATCGACAGTGAGTGAGCCCGTAGTAGATACCTGGTTTAAAACTGCTGATACCACGGATTCTGCGCCAGATGCGACAGTTACTGGTGTTGTGTATGGTGTGTATCCATCTTTACTGACGGTAACTGTATGGGATCCTGGAATTACTTCCGGGTATGTGTGAGGAGTTGTCTGAATATCAGACCCGTCAATTGCTACTGTTGCTCCGGATGGGGTTGACGAGACTGATATTGATCCATTTAGAGGGCTTGCCTGCAGTGTAGCTGTTATCGTTTCAGTTGTCCCCGCAGCCGGGTTATGATCAAGGGATGAAGTCCAGTCCTGGAATCCACTCTTTTCCATTTTGATAGTATGTGGAGTACTGCTGCTTTCATCGACTGCCAGAGTAACCGGAGTTGTTCCAGATGGAGAGCCATCAAAGGTCACTGTAGCTCCCGAAGGTGAAGAGATAAAACTAAAATTTCCAGAAAGTGAAAGACCGGTTATTGGAGACAAACCCTGGGTTACCAGACTGCTACTCAAGGCTGGTTTTAATGATATTACTGGTTTAATTGTGGGTTCTAATGTAGGAAGAAGAGTAGATGTGGTAGCCGGTGCGGGAGTGATAGTGGTATTAGGCACAATAGCAGGATTTTTCGGTATAGTTACCGGTACTTTTATTGGCTTAAGAGTAGGGATGAGCGTTATCTCTTTTGTTGGTGTTTTCGTTGGTTCTGCTGTTGTCGGTACCTGAGTAACCAGCGTTGTAGGGCCACTAGTTGGAACTGTGGTGGTTTGCGTGGTTGTTGACAGACTGACGACAGGAACCTGAGAAATTACAGGTGTTATATTAGTTGTCAGGTTTAACAGCAGGTTACTTGTATTTGTAGTCGCTGCACAAGACGAGCTGACTATGAGACATATGAGAAGTACTAGTATCCACAACCTCATAGATCCATACTACTCATGCTTTATTGAAATGGTTATGGGTTCTTTCTAAAATTGTATCCCCTGGTTTTCATCAGGCTGACATGATAAATCTATAACAGAAACATGTTATCCCTGTGTTGCACATGGAAATCACATGTCTTCTGATATTCTCATTGTCAGTACCCCATATGTTCCGGGTTTTAAGATCGTCAGCCAGGTTGGGTTTACCTGGGGTCTCATTGTAAGAAGCAGGGGTCTTGGTGGAAATGTTGTAGCCGGTCTCAGAACCATTCTCGGCGGTGAGATTCATGAGTATACACAACTGCTGAATGAATCACGGTCTCATGCACTTGAGAGGATGAAGGATCATGCCAGGGAGATGGGAGCAAATGCCGTCATTGGCGTTGCATTTGATTCATCAGAGATAGGACAGTCAATGACCGAGGTGCTCGCTTATGGAACTGCAGTTGTTGTGGAACCTGAACAGGAAGAGAGTAAACCGGTCCGGTTGGTTTGAGGATCTCATCCATCTGTCTTGTGTTGTTTGTGATATTGATATCCTGATCAATGAATCTTTTTTGTGTAGTGCCATTGTCACTGTTGATTTCTCCCGGGTTATTCCTGGGAGAACACTAATAGTTCCAAAAATGAGATACTGTATTATGTCCAGAGTACTCGCGTCACCTTCAAAATATATTCAGGGAGCAGGAGAACTCTCGCGAATAAAAGATCATATTTCTCGACTACATGGCCCGTATCTCTTTGTCATGGGTGGCTTTGCCTACGATCATCTGAAAGGAATTATTGATGAAAGTTTCAGAGGTTCCGGAGCAACGCTGGTCTTTGAAAAATTTAATGGAGAATGTACTCATAATGAAATTGACCGGCTCAGATTGGTTTACTCATCAAATCAATGTGGAGTAGTTATTGGAGTCGGGGGAGGCAAAGCTCTGGATACTGCTAAAGGGGTTTCTTATTATGAGGGGTGCCCGGTTATATCCATTCCAACTATTGCATCTACTGATTCACCCACAAGTGCAATATCTGTAGTCTATACTGAAGATCATGAATTTGATGGAAACCTTCTCCTCGCAAAAAATCCAGAGATCATTCTGGTAGACACAGAAATTATTGCACATGCCCCGGTGCGATTACTTGTTGCAGGGATGGGAGATGCTCTCTCGACATACTTTGAAGCTATGGCAAACGTTGCTTCACATCATGACAATTTTGTTGGTGGCACGTATACTAACACGTCTGTTGCACTGGCAAAACTCTGTTATGAGATTCTTATTCGAGATGGGGTGCACGCAAAAAAATCTGCAGAGAACAAGGAATGTTCTCCTGAACTAGAAAACATTGTTGAGGCGAATATCTATCTCAGTGGGGTTGGATTTGAGAGCAATGGACTTGCCTGCGCCCATTCGATCTACAACAGTCTCACCATTCTGCCTCAGTGTCATCATATGTATCACGGTGAACTTGTGGCATTTGGTACCATCGTTCAACTGGTTCTTGAAGGCCGTCCTGATAAGGAGATACAGGAAGTATTGCAATTCTGTACCAGTGTTGGGTTGCCAGTTTCTTTTTCAGGAATATGTTCCGGTGAAATGAGCTCCGATGATATCATGAAGGTTGCCGAAACTGCATGCAAGCCCGGATCATTCATGGAATGTGAACCATTTGCGGTAACACCGGGCATGATCTATGACGCCATGATGAAAGCAGATGCCCTTGGTCGTGAATTTATTTTAAACAGGAAATGAGATAATGGCCCCGGGAAATTTTTTCGGCTATGAGGTCCGTTCTGATTTCATGAAAACTGGTGGGTGAATTGGGGAGAATCCGATTTTTATTTGAATGAACTCGGTATGTAGAATAAACGTATCAATACTTTCTGTTCAAAGATCCAGGTAGAGGTTTTTATCAG